>JAPOVO010000008.1 GCA_026708165.1 Chloroflexota bacterium
CAAGGAAGTGTTTCGAACCCGTCATCGGCGTATGCGCCCTTTGGAACCGTTGCCTGGCTCGGTGCGTATTCTAGAGAAATGTGAGTGGGATTCGCCCGTGTGGCCTTCAGGCGTTGCAATCGCGTGTCTTCTTGTGTGGCGGGGTGGCTCGGCGTGGACTATTGCTTTGGCGAGCGTGAGTCCGCGAAGGGCGGCTTTTGGGGGCATGTGACCCTAAACTCAGTCATCGGAACCGAATGCCGGAGTGATGTAGACGACTTAACGGTGATTGACGATAGACGGATTGAGAGCTTGGGGTCTGTCGGGCGGGATATCACGCTACCTCGCAAGCGGGGCCGCCGGGGGGTGCTGCTTGCACTGGCCGTTGGCGCGGGGGCTCTGGGGCTTGCGTATTGCGGCGGGTCGGAGTCCTCGACCGAGAGTCAAGGGGACGAGCGAAAGTCGGACCTACTGGGGATTCCGAAGGGGGAAGCCCGATCCGCGCCGGACTTTGCGATGACCGTCTACCAGGGGCAAGACGAGCTTGGCGCGACGGACTTGCAGGTCAGCGGCATTCTCGATCAAGGCAAGCCGGTGATACTCAATTTCTGGGCAGGGCTTTGTCCGCCGTGCAGAGCCGAGATGCCGGACTTCGAGGCGGTCTACGCGGCGAGCAAGTCGAAGATCACGCTGCTTGGCATCGACGTTGGGCCGTTCGTCGGCCTGGGAACCTTCGACCAGGGGAAGTCGCTCGCAGCGGAGCTGGGGGTCACGTATCCGCTCGCCACACCAAAGGAAGCGGGCGTTCTGGCGGACTACAAGGTGCTGGGAATGCCCACGACGGTGTTCGTCACGGCGGATGGGATCATCCACCGCGTATGGGCGGGTCTGCTCAGCGAAGAGATCATGCTGGAACTGGTCGACGAGCTAGTAGAGGCTTCATCGTAAAACAGACGGAATCAAGCTCTCCAGATATTTCTCCGCCGTCTCCCGCATCGGCGGCGCAGGGACGTGCCGTGCGGACGCCCTCGGGGGGGATCCTGTTCGCCTACGGCGTCCCGGCGGCCATTGTGATCGTGCTTCTGGGAGGGCTCATCATCGTTCAGTCGGGGACGGAGGCGAACGTGGCTTCGGCAGCAGCGGCGCTTCCAATCGGGTTCGCGATGGCGGCGGGGATCGTCGCGAGCGTCAACCCGTGCGGGTTCTTCATGCTGCCGACCTATATCGCGTATCAGCTTGGAACGGAAGAGGCCGGCTTCGATCGACTGAGTGCCGGACGTCGTACCGTGCGCGCGCTCGCGGTCGGCGGCACGGCAACCGCCGGATTCGCGGTCGTGTTTCTCGCGGTTGGGCTGGTGGTCGCGGCGGGAGCGGGTTGGGTAGGCCGCGTGTTCCCGTTCGCGGGACTGGGCGTCGGCGTTCTGATGCTCCTGTTTGGGATGTATCTACTGGTGAGCCACCGCTACGTGGGCATTCTCGCGGCGAGCAGGGTCACGGTCACGCCGAGGCGGAACATCCGTAATGCGTTCGTTTTTGGCGTGGGCTATGCGATCAGTTCGCTGGCGTGCACGCTGCCGATTTTTCTGGCGGTCGTCGGCACGGCGCTGAGCGCCGGTGGGTTCCTAGCGTCGTTCGGGCAGTTCGCCTCGTATGCGCTGGGAATGGGAATAGTGATAGTCGCGGTGACCGTGGGATCGGCACTGTTCCGGGACGCGGTCTCGAAGTGGCTCAGGGGAGCGCTTCCGCATGTGCACAGAGTGGGCGCGTTCTTCCTGATCGGCGCGGGGAGCTATCTGGTGTATTACTGGGTGGTCTTTGCGGGGGTGTTTTAGGGGGCCGACGATACGTGGCGAATGTCTATTTCAGAGGAGTTCAAACTCGTCTGGAGTAAGGCCCGCTTGGCGCAATATGCTGGGAAGGGTTCCTACAGCAATTCCTCTATGACGCGGCACGATGGCTGTACGGATACCCAAGCCTGTCTGCTTCGCAAACTTGACGTGGCTGCCTTTTTGACTCACTTTCGCAAAGCCTGCAGCGGTGAGTTTGCGCGCCACTTCCCGATAGGGGAGCGGTTTAGCCGGCGGCAGCCTCTACCTCGATGCGGTGAAGCTGCGGCGCCGACGTTGGGAGGGGATCTTCGAAATGAAGCTCCAGCGCCTCGCGCAGATTGTCAAGAGATGCCTTGACCGATTCGCCTTGGCTGGCCACGTCGACTTCCAATGCTTGCGCTACGTACCAGTCGCCTTCCCTAGTGATGCTCGCCGTGAATATCTGCTTCAATCGGCATGGCCTCCGTCGCGACCGGCCGCGGAAATGACGTCAGTTCCGAACAGTTCAGTCAGTCTCGAATTGTGGTGCGCTTACTATATCGGGCCATCCCTCGATTTCGCGGGGCGATGAATGGCGATATTTAATCGCTCCATAGACCATTTGCTCCTCTTTCAGAATGCGGCCTTCAGCCCACATTCCAGGATCCCCGATTGCTATTTCAGCCTCCGCGCGAATCCTCAACGCACCGCTTCAGGTTCGTCCACGCACAGTGTCCTCGATAGTCTCGTCGGGCGGGGTGGTGGTTTTATGGCGGGCTGGGCGGTGGGTATGCTCTGAGCGGGCCATGTTGTTGGGGGTGGCACGTGGGTGATTGCAGGTTTTGCGGGAAGCCGGCGGGGTGCTTGCGGAAGGAGCACGGGGTCTGCGCGGCCAGGACCGAGCGGGCGAAGGAATCGATCAAGACGCTGTGCGTGGACGCGGCGCTGAGGGGCGCGGACCTGGACGGGCTGCGACCGAGGATCCGGGAGACGGCGGCGGGTGGCTTCGTCGAGATGTCCGAGAGCAGGATGAAGCGGACGCTGGCGGCGGGATGGCGCAATGCCGTGGTGGAGGCGATGGAAGACCACGTGCTCTCGACCTCGGAGAAGCGGGGCCTCAACCGCTACCGAGCGCAGTTCGACCTGGCTGAGAAACAGCTAAACCGCGCCGGTCACTTCGAACTATTCACGAAGATGGCGCTGCTCAACTCGCTGATGGAGCATGGCGTGATTCCGCGGACCGATCGCCGGAGGGCGAGAGCGCGCTTCGGCAGGCTGCCTTTCAACCTGATGAAGAGCGAAGGGCTGGTCTGGATGATAAATAACGTGGGCTACATGCAGCAGATAACGCGCCGAGAGCATCGAGGCCAGTCAATGGGCATGAGCTTTCGCGTGGCCAAGGGCGTGTACGTGCGTCCAGGGACGTTTCGAGGTCAGTCGGTATCGACCACATCGATGGAGCATACGGACGCGGGCGTGCTGGGCGTGACGACGAAGCATATCTATTTCAAGGGAAGCGAGAAGAGCTTCCGAGTGAGGCTGGAGAAGATCGTCTCGTTCGATCCGTACCAGGACGGACTGGGGATCATGCGGGACACGGCGAGCGCCAAGCCGGAGATTTTCACGATGGACCCGACCGACGCCTGGTTCTCGATAAACCTGATCGACGCATTGCTGGATATAGAGGACCTGAAGCCGCCGGGACCGGACGCGGTGACGCTGGACGAGATCGTGGACGAGGTGCCGGATGACGACGAGGATGACGCGGGGCTGTTCATCGCGGGGACGGGGGCGTCGCTGTAGCACGCCCACGCCGTTACCGGGCTCCTAGATTCCATGCGCGGTATGATTTTAGACAGCTGAAATTCATACTGAGGTAGTCATGCGCATATCTGAACGAGGCCAAATCACCATTCCAAAGCATCTGCGGGACCGCTTCGGGATGAACCACAACGTAGAGGTTGAGATCACTCCCACGGAGAAGGGACTGCTGATTCAGAAGAGGGCCACGGAACATCCGGTGGACCGGATTGCCGGGATTCTTGACGACGCCGACTTCGATGTTGACGAATACATAGAGGAAATCCGAGGTAGGTGATCACAGCGGTCGACACGAACGTTCTCTTCGACCTGTTCCGAACGGATTCACCGCACCACTTCCAGTCAAAGGAATGGCTGGCGGACGCTTACGACCGCGGCGCGGTGATCGTGTGCGACATCGTATATGCGGAACTGGTTCCGGCGTTCCGAGACAGAGCGACGCTGGATGGGGCATTGCGGGAGATCAACGCGGTGCTCTCGCCAATCGACGCTTCTATCGCTTATGAAGCCGGGCAGCGCTGGGGGCGATACCGCCGGGCGGGCGGGCCGCGGGAACGAATCATCTCCGACTTTCTGATTGGCGCTCACGCCACCACTGCTGCCGACGCGTTTCTTACTCGGGACCGCGGCTTTTACGCGACGTACTTTCCGGAGTTGAAGAGGCCGGCCGCAAAATAACGGCGTCCTTCAAGCTTGGTGGGCTGCTCATCGCCGCGAGCCGCCAGACGAGCCCGGGATCGGACCGCGTGAATGACCAACTGGAGGCTGAGTGTACGCGGTTATCTGGTTAGACCAACATGATGGTTTTATTGGGGGCGGGTGGTGGGTATGCTCTGAGCCGCGTGGTGGGACCGATTAGCCGTGGGAGTAGACATGCCGTCATTTGCGAGCGAGGGGCTGCGCGTTTTCGCGCGGGACGTTTTCATTGCCTGTAACACGCCGGAGGACCTAGCCGAGGAAGTCGCGACGGCGCTCATTCTGGCCGATCTGTCGGGGCATCCGTCGCACGGAGTGATCCGCATCCCCAGCTACATTGACGAGATGAACGCCGGACGGGTGGTGCCGGGCAACCGAGTTACCGAGATTTCACGCACGGCAACCGCGGTGCTGCTGGACGCGAATTGGGGATTCGGACATCCGGCGGCGGCTCACGCGACCCGAGAGGTCGCGGCGATGGCCCTGGAGAGCGGGATCGCGCTGGCGGGCGTTGTCAGCCTGAATCACGTGGGGCGACTGGGACAGTGGGCGGAGCTGGCGGCCGACCTGGGAATAATCATGCTGATGTTCACCGGGGGCGAATACATCACGAACACGGCGGCACCGTTTGGCGGGATGTCCCGGAGGCTGTCGACGAATCCGATGTCCGCCGCGATCCCTTCGGCCACGAAGGGGGACATGATTCTCGACTTTGCCACCACGGCCTCGGCCGAGGGCAAGCTGCGGGTGGCGCGGGCAAAGGGAGCCGAGGTGGCGCCGAACGTGATAATCGACAAGCATGGCAATCCCACGACCGATCCCGAGGACTTTTACGAAGGCGGGATGCTGCTGCCGTTTGGGGGGCACAAGGGATATGCGCTGTCGATGCTGGTCCACGCGCTGGGGAGCTGCCTGACCGGAGCGTGGAACACCGAGAAGATAAACAAGTTCGGAGCGGCGGTCATAGGGATCGATCCGGCTGTCTTCGTTCCGGCGGAAATCGGGGGCGGCGGTGTGGACCGGCTTTTCGATCGGATGACCACCTCCCAGCCGGCACCCGGGTTCGACGAGGTGTTGATACCGGGCGAGCCGGAGCGACGCTCGCGCGAGCGTTATTCAAAGGAAGGCGTGGAGCTGTCTGAGGCGACGGTGGACGCGCTTAGGAAGTCGGGCGAGGCGCTCGGAGTCGACACGTCGTCGCTCGATGCGCCGCTTGGGGGATAGTGCCTGGTCCGGCTGACTGACACGCCGGGGAAGTCCACGAACGGCCTTTGCGCCTTGCCATGGGCAAAGAGGGGCTGGATTCCGACTTGATATCGGGGTAGGCGGCGGATCGGTCTGGTACTTCTAGTACCTTCGGCATAGTTCGACTCTACAGATATAGAGATTTCGGTCCACGACGGCTTGACTCAATCCAAATACATTTAGAGTCGGAATCCCAATCAAGAAATGGAGGTTGTCTTGATGGAAAGACGGCTTTACCGAAGTGAGTCCGACCAGATGCTTTCCGGGGTCTCGGGCGGACTGGCGGAGTACTTCGACATCGATCCGGTGATCGTTCGGCTGCTTTGGGTCATTCTGACCATTTTCTCAGGCGGTCTGCTGATCGTCGTGTACGGGGCCTTCTGGATAGTCATGCCCACCTATTCCAGCATCTACGGGGACGAGCCAGAAGAACGTGACGGGGTCGTGGACCTGGAACCTGAGGATGGCGATGAAGAGGACGAAAACGACAATCCCGGTACCGGCGATTCAGAGTCGAACGATTCTCCCGAGCGGCCGGCTGGGGCCGCAGAACAACCGGCGGCCGTCGCGCCGGCGCGCAGATCGCGGCGCGGGAGCACAAGGCGATTGCGGCGGCGTCGACTAAGACGTGGACAAACCAGGGTGGTAATCGGCGCAGTGCTCGTCATTGTCGGCGGGATTGCGCTGCTCAACAACTTCCTTCCGTTCTACGATCCATGGCGGCTGTGGCCGCTGATTCTGGTCGGCATCGGACTCGCGATACTGGCGGGGAGGCTGTCCAATGGCCGTTAATCGAAGGGCTCGGCGAGGATTTTTCTTCCCAGGACTGCTTATCGCCGCGGGTGTGATGCTGCTTATCGCGACGCTCGGAGGCTTGCCAGAGGGCTATTGGGGAGCGCTTTGGCCGCTGTGGCCGGTTGCGATCATCGCCATAGGAATCAGCCTGCTGCTCGCGCGGATTCGTCCATGGATAGGCTCGACCGTCGGTCTGGCCCTGGTCGCGGGTGCGCTGGTGGCCGCGTGGCCGCTTGCGGCGTTCGACTATTTCGAAGGTTACTTCAGCCCGGTTACGTCGGAACATTCGTTCAGCGTGGAGCGCAGGGATGCGCGCTCGGCGCGCGTGGAGCTGGAGGCAGGGGCCGCTGACCTTAAACTCGGCGCCGGAGTTGATTCCGGGGTGCTTACAAGCGGCACGGTCGAGAGCTGCGGCATCGACTCGCTGGAGGTGGACGTCAGGCAATCCGACGACCATCGCACCGTGCGGTTGTCAACCGACGACGGTCCCGGCGTATTTCGTTTCGAGTGCGGGATCGAGTGGGACGTTGCGCTAAGCCCGCTGGTGCCCACCTCCCTGAAGCTAACGGGCGGCCTGTGGGATGCGACACTGGACCTCGAGGGCCTGCAAATCACGAAGCTCGACGTCGAAACCGGCGCGAGCGAGACCGAAGTTACGCTGCCGCGAGCCGCCGGGCACATGTCGGCGAGCTTTGACATTGGCGCCGGGAACCTGGAGATTTATGTTCCGGAGGACGTCGCGATCCGCGTCGACATCGAAGGGGGCGCTGTGTCGTTCGACCTGGACGCGGAACGGTTCGGCGAGCGGCGCAGATCTGCGGGGTTAGGAATCGACGAGCTTTACGTTTCCCCGGATTTTGCGACGGCGGAGAATCGGGTTGACATAAAAATTCGAGCGGGGGCGAGCGAGATATCGGTGAAGTCGATTCCCTGAGGCCGCTGGCACGATCCGCGAAGATGTACGACCGGCGGAGGATAGGGTGTGGGAGCGGTGGTCGAAATCGGTCATGGCTAGACTGATGATCAATGTTGATACGACAGGCGCGACTCCCTCACCCTCTCCCTCCAAGGGGAGAGGGGACAGATTTTCAATGCTGCATGGCCGTTTGGGACAGACAGGCGGCTGACTGAGCACGGTGCGCGGCCCCCGTTTCAGTACCATCGCGTCGCAGATAACCATCCTTACGGCGGTGCCCGTGACGCTCGTGCTGCTGGCTGTAGCCGCGCTATCGCTGTATTCGAACCAGCGGACCCGTCTAGACGGACATCTTCGGGGCGACGCGGAAATCGCAACCCTGCTCGCCGTCTCGGCCCGGGATGTGGTCCAGGCAGTTTCCGGCGAATCCGCCATCCGCGATCCGGTCTGGCAGGCACTTGCTGGCCAGTCGCTCACGGCGCCTGTCGGACTGGAAGTAGCGCTTGTGGACCCGGCGGGACTGGTCGCGTACCACTCCGATCCTGAGCGTCTAGGCGAGGAGACGGGCACAGGCGACGGTGAAGCGGACGAAGGGTTTTCCGCGACCGCCGGATCGACGGTGCGCACGTCATCCGGTCTGCCGACGGCGATCGTGGCTTTCGCTCCGGTCGGCGGCTCGGACTGGATGATTGCGACCGAAAGGCCGTGGAATCCCTGGATCGAGGCTTTTGGCGGATTCGGGGGGCTGGTCGTCATACCGGTGTTCGTTGCGGCGCTGCTCTCGGTGTCGTTGATCTGGCTGAGCACGGTGCGAATCACACGGTCGGTCCGGCAGCTGCTGGCTCGGGCCCGGCGGATTTCGGGGGGTGACTTTCGCTCGATCGTACCCATCGCGCGAACCGGAGATGAAATCGAGGAGCTTGCGGTCCAGTTCGACTCGATGGCACGTCAACTCGAATCACTGTATGAATCGCTGGAGCAGCGCGTAGCGGACCGGACCTCGGAGGTGCTGAGCGTGTTGAATCTGGCGCGAGCGGTCGGCCAGACGTTCGATCCCGCCGAGATCGCACGAATGACTTGCGATCAGCTGAGGGCGCACTCGGGAGTCGCGGACGCCGAGGTGTGGGTCGAGGGCCGTGGCGCCGGACTGCCTGGCCTGCCGTCGGAACCCCCAGAATGGACGGCCCGCGAAGAAGCGCGCGTTTTTGGGCTTGGGGTGCGGGGCGCGACGGCCAGGCTCGGCGTCCTAAGTCGCACGACCGGCTCCGAAGAGGACGTTCTTCGATTTGTCGAGGCCGTGGCCGCGCAGGCGGGCGTGGCCCTGCACAACGCAGTTCTCTATCGACAAGCGCAGGCTACCGCGGCCACCGAGGAGCGAAACCGGCTGGCACGGGAGATTCACGACACGATTTCGCAGAGCATCGTGGGGGTGATAGTGCAGCTGGAGGCGCTGCGAGCGGCGGACGAGGATATGCGCCGGGACCGGTTGGATCGCGCGCTGGATCTGGCGAGAGGCGGTCTGAGCGAGGCGCGGAGGTCGGTTCAAGGGCTGAGAGCGTCGGTCCTCGATTCGCAGCCGCTGGATCGCGCAATCGCCGCCGACGTAAGCCGCCTGGAAAAGGGGGGAGGGCCGCGCGCCAGGTTCGGCACATCGGGCGACGCCGCGCAGATCCCTGCGGGGACGGCTTCCGAGCTGTATCGAATCGCCGAGGCGGCGCTCGTGAATGTGCAGCGTCACGCCCACGCCTCGAACGTGCTCGTCAACCTGATAACCGACTCCGAAGGAATCCGCTTGGTCATCGAGGATGACGGCGTAGGTTTTGACGTAGGAGCGCAGAATATTGCCGGACATGGACTTATCGGCATCCGCGAACGGGCGTCCAACATTGGCGGCGAGCTTGTGCTTGAAACCGAACCGGGTGAAGGCACGCGAGTGCAGATAATCGTTCCTGGCCTCGCCGCGGAGAGTGATTTGGGGCGTTCCACTTGATCAAGATCCTGATAGTGGACGACCACCCAATAGTGCGCGAAGGGCTTGTTTCGATCGTGGATGCGGAAGACGATCTGGAAGTTATCGGTCAGGCCGGGAACGGAAGAGAAGCGGTAGAGTTCGCGCTCGAACAACGCCCGGACGTGGTATTGATGGATCTGCGCATGCCGGTGATGGACGGGGTGGAAGCAATTCGACAACTGCGGGGAGAATCGCCCGCTTCGAGGGTGGTGGTCCTTACAACCTACGACACCGATGAGCTGGTCTACGACGCGATCAGCGCCGGCGCGCGCGGATACCTGCTCAAGGACGTTACGTCGAGCGACCTTACCGAGGCCATCAGAACGGTCTATCGCGGGGGATCGCTGCTACAGCCTGTGGTCGTAGAGAGACTGCTGGACCGATTGGGGCCCGACGATCTGGAACAGAGCGCCCCGATCGAGGACCTGACTCCGCGCGAGCTGGAGGTGTTGCAGTGCATGTCGACGGGCGCACGCAACCGCGAGATTGCGAAAGAGCTAGTTATCGCCGAACGGACCGTCAAGATTCACGTTGCGAACGTAATTGCAAAGCTGGGCGCGACGAACCGGACGGAGGCGGTGGTTACGGCGCTCGATCTTGGCATCATTCGGCGCGAGGGCGGCTCCCGCCAGGACTGACAGTTGAACCCTGAGATTCGTGGCGAACAGGGGCGAATGCTGAGATTCTGGATTCCCGCCCCCGATCGAGCCGAGGGCAGGCTTTTCGCGGGAATGACGAGTGTTTCAAGTCGTGCAAGTTCAAACGTGGGTCGAGTGCTCTATTATTCGTGACTAATGTAAAGGGAGAAGGGACGGGACTGAATCGATGGCGAAATTAGCGATAAACGGCGGGACTCGTGTTCGGACTCAGGAGCATCTACCCTGGCCGCGTGCCACCGCCGAAGACGAGCAGGCCGTTCTGGAGGTGCTTCGGGACTCGCAATGGTGCCGCATCAGCGCGGACCGGGCACATGAGTTCGAGCGCAAGTTCGCGGACTTTCAGGGCGCCCGCTACGGCGTTTCGCTAAACAGCGGCACTTCGGCGCTGGAACTGGGGCTACTTGCGATGGGGCTCCCGCCTGGGGGCGAAGTAATCGTCTCGCCGTACACGTTCATGGCGAGCGTGACGTCGATTCTGGTAACCCGGGGAGTGCCGGTCTTCGTAGACATCGATCCCGACACCTACAACATCGACCCGGACCTGATAGAGGCGGCGATCACCGAGCGCACGTTTGCGATCATGGCGGTCCACTTTGGGGGCCGGGCATGCGACATGCAGGCGATACTCGACATTGCCAAAAAGCACGATCTGAAAGTGATTGAAGACACTTCGCACGGTCACGGGGCGACCTGGAACCATCAGGGACTCGGATGCATCGGAGACGTGGGAGCGGTGAGCCTCGGCAGCGGCAAGAATCTCAGCGCGGGCGAGGGGGGAATACTGCTCACCAATGACGAGGAAGTCTACTGGAACGCCGCGCAGCTTCACGATCTTTGGACCGGCGGGCTCGTCCAGAGGTCGGGCGACGCCGGCGGGGGCAGCTTCATCGCGGGCAAGGACTGGACGTTCCCGCAGGCCGCCCCGAACTACCGGCTTCCGGAGATTCTGGCGGCGCTGCTCATTTCAGGGCTGAGCAGACTGGAAGAAGAAACCCAGACCCGGGCCGACAATGGACGCTATCTGGACGACCTTCTCGAAGCCAGTCCGCTGACCGGGATTCTGCGCCGAGACGCCTACGTGACTCGAAATTCGCACCACATCTACACGTTCAAATACAAGGCGGAAGCGTTCGACGGCCTGCCGCGCGAGAGGTTCGTCGAAGCGATGGTAGCCGAGGGCATTCCTGTGAACATCGCGTATCCGCGGGGATGCCACAAGCAGCCACTGTTCCACGAGTACAAGGACAATCCGGCGTGGCCGTACAACCGGTTCCCGGTCGATTCGAACATCGACTACGCGGCCGTGGAGTGCCCGGTGACCGATTACATGTGCGAAAACGAGACGATCTGGCTTTCGGGTTCGTACATGCTCGACGCGGGTCGCGAGGGGATGGACCAGGTCGCTGAAGCGATCGATAAAGTGGCCGCAAACAAGGCGGAGCTGATGGGAGCGGTCGCGGCAGGGTAGTACCGTCCCTCTCACCCCTTCGGCAAGCTCTAATCCTGTCCCCTAAGGGGGAGAGGGGATTTCGAGGCGAGGGGTGCCTCTGTCGCTCCGAGACGCGGCCAGGAAACTAGACGGAGACCAGAAAATAAGAGACGCCTTAGCGGGCCATGTAGTGGCCGTGTTGGAGGCTATTGCCCGGAACCAAGCGCGTCTAGCAGCTTTTCGGCCTCGCCAGGACTGATCTTTCCTTCCGCCACCAGACGGAGGATCGTTCTGACACTTTCGGCGTGGTCGTCGCTGGCGGGGTCTGTCGTTTGGGAGAGCTTGGGTTGTGGTTCGACAGAATTGCGCGAGGCGCGTCTTGCCCGCTTCCGCTGTTTTCGGACGAACCGGTCCACGTCGCGTTGAACGCGCTGGCGTATCCGGCCGCCGAGACTTCGAATGTCGTCGTTTATGCGCAAGGACTGTGACACTTCCTGGCCGAGGTTTCGGAGGCCGTATTCCACGTCGCCGATTATTTGTTGAACCTCTTCTTCGATCTGCTCCGCCGAGAACGGCAATCCAAACTCGCCGTCCGCCGCTTCCCCGGCATGCCTGAGAACGATCCTGCCGCTGGCTTCGATGTCCATCGTTGCCTCTCCATCGCCGACTTTCGCAGTGAAGAGACCGTCTTCGTGCACGTGGAGGGTTTCGCTGAGCTCGATTCCTCTGACCGAAATGTCTTTGCTTTCCGATACCAGCTTGAGCTTGGCTGAAGAGGCGTCGTCCAGCGAGATTGTGATGTTGCCTTGAGTGGTGACTTTCCATAGATTCTGGCCGCGCAGCACACCGCCAAGCTGGAGACTGCCGGCGTGCCGGTCGACCTCGACGCTTCCCGACATGTCGCGGAGGGTCACGTCGCCCGCGAGTCTGCTCGCTCGAAATGGACCGGAGCAGCGTGAGACGTGGACCGGTCCGGATGAGTCATTCAACTTGATCGAATCGATGTCCGACGCCGACATGGGCCCGACGCAACTATTGAGCGATATGCATCCCGCATGGGCGATGCGCGTCGGCCCGAAGATAGATCCCGTGCAGGTCAGCGGGCCGTCGAGGTTTGCTATGTGGAGAGGCCCCCGAGCGTCGCCGATCGCCACACCCGTGCGAATCTTCTTGAGGGAGAGCGGACCGGCCGCCTCATTCACGGTGATTTCGATACGGTCCGGCAGCTTGAGGGTAGTGGGTCCGCGAAACCGAAATGACACGGTGTCTTCGTCCGGCGCGGTGTGCCGCGGTTCGGATATAGCGGATACGAGGATTTCGTCCCGGTCGTGACCACGAATGTTCAGCGGTCCCGCGGAATGCTCGACAGTGAGCGATCTTGCCGACTCAAAATGCCAGGTGGATTTCAACTTTTCCTCACTTTGGATTCGGGTTTGACGGGTGACTCCCGCTTTCGAGGAGTTTCAGGGCTTCGTCGACGTCGATGTCTCCGCCTTCGAGCGACTTCAGCACGGTCGCGGTATTAGGTTGGCGGGTTCGGGGGGCGGATGTGTCGGACGTTTCACTTACAGGAGAGGCGGAGATCAGATCGAAATCTCCAGAAACGGATTTCAGACCAATCACCCGGCCTCCGCCGTTGAGTTGGGCCTCCCATTTCGTTCGACTGTTTTCCAAGACCTCGAAAGGCAGATCGGTATTGATGGTTCCGGTTACGGTCCGAAGCGTGACCGTGCAGCGGGAGGCCGGATCCAAAACCAACCTAGTTTGATCAGAGACGGTGTGGATGGATACAGGGCCGTCGGCCACAGTTAGCGGGTCCACGATCACTTTGCTGGAAACGGTTTGAATTGAGAGTCCGGGCACTCTGGAGTCAAGGATTTCCAGGTTGCCGGTGACCGACTTGTAGCTCACCGGTCCGTCCAGTTTCGTGCCCGAAAACGCGCCGCTGACACCTTTGATGTCCAGCCTTCCGACGTGATCGGCGATGCGAGTACGCCCGGCGGCCTGGTCTACATCCACACGGCCTTCGAGATTTGCGATATCAATGTCACCGGCCGCGGACTTTGCGAAGACGTCGCTTGTGCCGGGACAGCTGATCTCGAAATGGACGGAGGGGATGTTGTTGGAAGCAACGAGCCTGCGCACCCAGTTGCCGTCGATCCTGGCGGGCCTGGCCTTGGCGGTGACTACGTTCCCGGAGCCTTCGATTGAGACGTCGATGAGGTCTCGGGCTCCGTCGGCGTCGATGGTCGCGGTTACCCGGACCTCGTGGCGTTCCCAGGGCCTCACGGTAATGGAGCCACTGAGGTTGGATAACTCCAATCTTGCGTCCGGGCCTGTATCGAGCGTTCTTTTTATTCGACTCGGTTCGTCCATGGTTACGGTGTCCTCGCTTCGAGTGCGACTTTCTGAGCGGCTTTCACCTTGAGCGTTCCTTGTTTCATAGCCGCCATCACCGGCTGCCCAGCGAGCGGAAGGCCTCGTCGACGCTAATTTCGCCGGTGCTCAGCTTGTGCAGGACTTCGCTTTTGGCGGGGTTGGGAGCCGGGACCGGCCGGGTTTGCGCCTCCATCGCGTCGACCACGTTGTCGAGCATCGACCTCACGGTTGGATACGACACTCCCAGCTCGGCCTCGACATCCCTGATGATTCCGCGATTGCGCACAAAGATCTCGACGAATTCAAGCTGCTCGTCCGTCAGCCCCCTGAACCGCGAGGTCGAAAAATGGCCGTCGATTCCAGTGCCACAGTGTCCACACTCCAGCCTTACCGCCGTGAGATCGTGCCGGCAGACGGGACAAGTCTTGAGGATTTCGGGCGCCATTCCAACTCCGATTTGCGCTGTGTTTGGATTTATCTACGGAACCCTTCGAGAGAGATGGTAGACCGTGGAAATTGAGAAAGTCAATAGCGATCTTAAGAAAGTTAAGTAGATGATGAATTTAGTTAACAGTGATGAAGACGGGAGCTCTGAAAACTGACGGGCTGGGTGAGAGAGAGCGCGGACTGCGTTAGCGCTCGTAGCGCCTCATGATTAGGCGGGTGCTCCGGTTTCGGGTGATGTAGTTCCACGTCCATTGCACCAGGACGAGAATTCGATTTTCGAATCCGATCAGGAGCATCAGATGGACGAAGGGCCAGCACGGCCACGCTGGAAGTGCCCATATTCGGATTTGGCTGAAAAACGAGACGGCTTCGAGGCAATGCTGGCTAGCCGGCGTCTTTGCCCGCCTTGCCCTCCGGTTCCCAGGTCAATTTGAGAGTGGATTCCGGCAGCCACACGTTGACGATCAATGCGATTCCGAGAGCGACCAGACCTATGAGGAACAGCGTTGTTATCGAGCTTGAAAGCGCCTCTCGCATGAGCTGCAAGACTTCGGGCGGAAGGGCCATCTCCCCGCCCGTACGAGCGGCGAGCGCCTGCGGGTTTTCGACGATGCTGGTCAGCCGATCGATGGGTATACCGCTTCGCGCGGCGGCGGGCATTTCCTGGATTAAGGACTGAATCTCTTCTTTGAAGCGGGTCGTCATAACAGCCCCGAAGGCGGTCGCGCCAACCGTACCGCCGATTCCCCTGAAGAACTGCAGCCCGGACGTGACGGCGCCGAGCTGGCGGCGGTGGAAGGCGTTTTGGACCGCGATTGTGTAAAGCGGGAAGGTAATGCCGAGGCCCGCGCCCGTTAGCGCCATGTTCAGGACCGCCTGGGCATTGCTGGTGGTTGGACTCATTCGGGAGAGCAAAAAGAACCCGACCGCCATCATGCCGATTCCGACGAATGCCAGGAACTTGTAGCGCCGGAGCTTGGACATGGTAAGGCCGGCTACGATGCTGGAGACGACCATTCCGAGCATCATTGGGGTGAGCACGAGTCCGGACTCGGTAGCGCTGGTCCCGATCACAAACTGAATGAACAGCGGCAGGAAGAGGATCGCGCCGAACATGCCGGCACCGGTCAGGAAGGTGCTTGTCGCGGAGATGGTGAATACGCGGTTGCGGAAGAATTCCAAGGGGAGCATCGGATCGTCGATCCGCCGCTCGACCAGAATGAGAGCGGTCCACGCCGCCAGCGCGACCACAGCGAGACCGATGATCTGCGGAGAGGTCCACGCGTATTCGTCACCTCCCCAGAGCACGATCAGCAGCGAGGTCACGATTGCGGTAGCCATCAGCGCTCCGCCGAGATAGTCGACGGTTCTGCGGACGGTCCGGTCGATAGGCTCTTTCAACGCGAGGAATAGCACCGTGAACGCAATCATCCCAACGGGCAGATTGATGTAGAAAATCCAGCGCCAGCTTGCGTTGTCGACGATATAGCCTCCCGCCGACGGGCCGACAATGCTGGCTACCCCGAAAACCGCGGAGAACAGTCCCTGGATTCGCCCGCGCTGCGCCGGAGGATAGAGATCGCCGATCGTGGCAATGGTCACCGGGAACAGGACCCCCGCTCCGAGTCCCTGCACGCCTCTGGAGAGGATGAGCTGGAGCATGGACTGCGACGCGCCCGACAGCGCGGACCCGATCATGAATACGACGATTCCGGTCAGGTAAATCCAGCGCCGGCCGTAGACGTCTGACAGCTTGCCCGCTATGGGAGTTATGGTCGTTGACGCGAGCATGTAGGCGGAAAAGACCCAGGCGAAGAGCTCCAGTCCGCCGAGACTGGCGACAACCCGCGGCATGGCGGTGGCGATTATTGTCTGGTCGAGCGCGGCGAGGAGGAGTCCGAGTAGCATTCCTCCGAGCACGAACGCAGTCCGGCGTCGTGACCCGAAGCGCGAGGTCGCCTGCACGGCGGCCTGACGAGATCTTGAATCGAGCTTTGCGGCGGTTTC
>JAPOVO010000290.1 GCA_026708165.1 Chloroflexota bacterium
GTCCATCTTCATATCGAGGTCGTCGCGGTACATGGTGACGTCCAGCTCACCCTGGGGTGGCTCGCGGCCTTCGATTTCGGCGATGGTGCGGGCGATGCGGCTGGCGAGGGGTATGCCGCGCGTGTGAGTGCCCACGAGCACGATTCCCTCGGCGCCGCCGTTTCGCTCGACGACTTCGTGGGCTATGCGGGTCAAGGCCCGCCGCACGTCGTCGGCTTCCAGCAACCGCCGCTCCAGATCGCGCCGGTTATCGGGCAAATGAAAAACCTCCCAGCGAGGTGCGGGAGGCCGAATATGAGTCTATTGGGAGATACGACATTGCCATTGGCATTCCTTTCCGCCTCGCGGGGCCGGATTAAAGGACCGAGGAGATTATACGCGGCGGAGGGCGGATTCGGAAACCGCCCGGGCTGATTCACCGGGCGCCAAAAAACGAATAGGGCGGTTCGCGAACCGCCCCTACGAGTTACGGGCGGACGCTACCAGCCTTCGGGGAGGTTGCGGATGATGGCGTGGTCGCGATGTCTGCCGGTGCCGACGATGGAGACCGGAACTCCGGTGATCTCCTCGACGCGCTCGACGTAGCGGCGGGCGTTGGCGGGCAGATCGTCCCAGATTTGCACGCCGCCGGTATCGTCGTCCCAACCGGCCACGGAATCGTAGACAGGCTCGACGGCCTGCAAGATCCGCGTGTCGGGCACGGTGTCGAAGGTGGTCCCGTTCAGCTCGTAGGCTTTGCCGAACATGACGGGATCGAAGCCGTCGAGCATGTCGATCTTGGTGAGCGCGAGGCCGGCGGGGCCGTTGATCGCCACGGCGTGTTTTACGGCCACCAAGTCCAGCCAGCCGCAGCGGCGTTTCCACCGGGCGTCCCCGCCGAACTCCTGGCCCTTGGTCCGGAGCGTGTCGCCGATCTCGTTGTTCTGCTCGGTCGGGAAGGGTCCTTCGCCGACGGACGACGTGAAAGCCTTAACCACTCCGATGACGGCGCCCATCTGGTTGGGCGCGATGCCGAGGCTTACGCAGGCACCGGCGGCCGTGGGCGTCGAGGAGGTGACGTAGGGGTAGTGGCCCCAGTCGAGGTCGCGCATGATTCCGAGCTGGCCGACCAGCAGGACATTCTTGTCGGCGGCCAGCGCGCCCTGGATCATCGGGAAAGTGTCGACGACGTAGGGCCGCAGCGCTTCGCCCCATTCGCGGCATTTCTCGATAAGCGCGTCGAAGTCGACAGGCTCCAGGCCGTAGACGGACTCGAGCAGATGGTTGTTGGCTTCGACGATATGCGGCAGATATCCGCGCAGGTAGTCGGAGTCGAGCAGGTCGCCGATACGCACGCCCGAACGCGCGGCCTTGTCCGAATAGACGGGACCGATGCCACGTCGCGTGCTGCCCTGGACCATCGCACCGCGGCTGGTTTCGAGCGCGCCATCGAGGGCTACGTGGTACGGCATGATGACGTGCGCGCGCTCGGCTATGCGCAGTCCGGCTTCGAAGTCCAGGCTGGGGACTTCGGCTTGAAGCTCATCGATCTCTTTGAGGAGAGCGTCGGGGTTGATGACGGTTCCCGGTCCAAGGACGTTGATTACGTTCTCGCGGAAGATTCCCTCGGGCACCAGATGCAGGCCAAAGTCGCCCAAATCGTTGACGACGGAGTGACCGGCGTTATCGCCGCCCTGGAAGCGGACTACGTAGTCGGCCCGGTCGGCGAGGAGATCGACGATCTTGCCCTTGCCCTCGTCACCCCACTGTGTCCCTACAACGCAAACCACGCTCATTTAGAGTCCCTCAAAAACGTACGAAATGCAGTCCAAGTCCATGTCCACAACCGTGATGAGAGTTTAGTGGCGCGGGCCGCGGCCTGCGCCGAGCCGGTTCACGATACCCGGCTCTCTTGTCGTATCGCGCTTTGCCGCAAAAGAGCGGCCTCGCGGCTTACACATGCTTTGGCAAACCCGTTGAACAGCGGATGCGGCCGGAACGGACGCGACCTGAATTCGGGGTGGAACTGTACGCCCACGAACCACGGATGGTCTCGAAGCTCGATAATTTCCACCAGCTCTCCGTCGGGCGAAAGTCCACTGAAGATCATGCCATTCCGCTGCATTATTTTCCTATATACGTTGTTGAATTCCATGCGATGGCGATGCCGCTCGCCCACGGTATCCGCACCGTAAGCGGCCGCGGCGCGAGTGCCGGGTTCGAGCAGGCAAGGATGCGAGCCGAGCCGCATGGTCCCGCCGATGTTGACCTGGTTGTAGTAGTCAGGCATAGGCCCGACGACGGGATTGTCGACTTCGGGATCGAACTCGTAGCTGTTGGCCCCGTCGATGCCGAGCACGTTCCGCGCGAACTCGATGAGGGCGACCTGCATTCCGAGGCAAAGGCCGAAGAACGGAAGCTCGTACTCCCGCGCGTATCGGGCGGCGGCGATCTTGCCCTCGATTCCCCGCGGACCGAACCCGCCCGGAATCACCAGTCCGTGAACGCTTTCGAACTCTTCCTCGACGGCACGGGTTTCGAGGACTTCCGAATCGACCCATCTGATTCGCAGCCGGCGCTCCTGGTGCGCCACGGCGTGCAGAAGGGCGTGTTCGACGCTTATATAGGCGTCGGGCGCGTCCACGTATTTCCCTACGATTGCTACCTCGACCTCGCTGCGCGGCTGCACCATCGACTGGACCATCCGGCGCCATTCGACGAGATCGGACTCGCACCGACCCAGCCCCAGCTTTTCGGTTATCAGATCGCCGGCGTCGGCTTCTTCGAGAGTGAGGGGAACTCTGTAGATGTTGTCGACGGTCGTCAAAGACATGACCGCGCGCTCTTCCACGTCGCAGAACAAGGCGAGCTTTTCGCGCGTGTCCCGCTGGAAGGGGTGGTCCGAACGGCAGACAATTATGTCGGGAAGGATTCCTATGCTGCGCAGCTCGGCCACGCTGTGCTGCGTGGGCTTAGTCTTCAGCTCGCCGGTCGCGCCTATGTGGAGAAGGAACGTCACGTGGATGAACAGCGTGTTCTCCATGCCGATCTCGCGGCGCAGCTGCCGCAGCGCCTCCAAGAAAGGCAGTCCTTCGATGTCGCCGACCGTGCCGCCCACCTCGACTATTACGACATCCGGGTTTCCGGGCTGCCGCACAGCCTTCAGCCGGCGCTTGATTTCGTCCGTAACGTGGGGGATTACCTGAATGGTCCCTCCGAGGAACTTGCCGCGCCGCTCGCTCTGTATGACCGACTCGTATACCTGGCCGCTGGTAAGGTTGCTGCCCCTCGTCAAGTCCTCGTCCACGAAGCGCTCGTAATGCCCGAGATCGAGATCAGTCTCGGCGCCGTCTTCCGTCACGAACACCTCGCCATGCTGGCCGGGGTTCATCGTGCCGGGGTCGACGTTTATGTAGGGATCGAGCTTGACTATCACGACGCTCAGACCGCGGCTCTTGAGCAGGCGGCCGATGGAAGCGCTGGTGACGCCCTTCCCCACCCCCGAAACCACGCCGCCGGTTATGAAGATGTATTTGGTCTGGCGGTCCGGCATGTCAGCCGGGGCGGCGAAGCCGTCTGATCCGTTGGACGTCGGGGTTCCCGGAACCTGGTTTTCTATTGCGCTAACGACCTTGCGCCGGCGGGCTTCTTGAGCCTGGTGCGCGATTCGAGCAACACGGTCTCGGTCTTGTCGTCGGGGAGATTGGAGCGGCTCAGGTTGACAGAGCTGACGGGTTCTCCCGCCTCCAACCCGGCCTCCCTAAGAAATGCGTCGATCCCGCCGCCGTTTTCAGTCTCGCCGGAAGTGTAATCCATGGGAATGACGACCTTTGGCGACGTGGCCGACACGATCCTGGCCGCTTGCACGCGGCCCAGCTTGCCCCGTCCGCCGGGCGGAATTATGAGGACGTCGACCGGCGTGATCAATTCAAGTAGATCTTTCGAGAGCGGGGCTTTGAGCTGCCCGAGATGGCAAATGGCGACGCCGTCGATTGCAAACGTACAGACCAGACCTGGCGGGGCGCCGTTCGCTTGGCCGTTGTTGGCACTGTCCCAGACGGCGTTCACGAAGATGCCCCCGACTTCATACTCTCCAGGTCCGTCAATCACGTACGGGGACTGTCTGACGTTCGGAACGTAGTTGCGGAGTTCGCGATTGGGCGAACTCAGGGTTATGAGATCGGTCTTGATCTGGAGATTCTGGAATTTCGAGTCCGGTAGATAGGGGTCTGCCAGTGCGATTGTATTTCTGTCTCGAAGCCGGAAGCACGAGCCTCCGTACCACGCAATCTCCATTCAGCCTCAAAAAGCAAATGGCATCCGACCCACCGAATGCTACTAGACTCTAGCACAATGAGCGGCTTATCTATTTCGCGAACGCGCATACCTTGCGCGGACGATTTACACTTTCAGATTGAGTCTGGACTGCGTGATAACATGGCGATCGCCCTGACGATGCTTGTATGCGGATTGTAGCTACACACTCTCGCGATCGATTCCCCATCTCCGTCTGGCGGGCGGCCATCGAGCTGGTTTCCCACACGGAGCTGCTTCGGAATATGGTCGTTCGCGACCTGAAGGTCCGCTACCGGAACTCCGCTCTGGGTTTCGGGTGGTCGCTACTGCAACCACTGCTGATGATGCTGGTCTTTACGCTAGTGTTCAAGGTGCTCACGCGAACCGAGATTCCAAACTATCCGCTGTTTCTGCTGACGGGCCTACTGCCCTGGAACTTCACTCACTCGGCGCTATCGTCCGCGCTGCGGAGCATCACGGGCAATTCGGCGCTCATCACCAAGGTCTACTTCCCCAGGGAACTGCTACCACTTTCGACCGTTTTGGGGGCATTCGTGCACTTCGTTCTGGCGTTTGTCCTGCTCCTGATCGGAATGACGGCGTTCGGGGTGGAGCTTCACGCTACGTTGTTGCTGGTTCCGGTGGTTATGTTGCTTCAATTAGTGCTGGTCGCCGGACTTGCCATGATCCTCGCCGCGGCCAACGTGATCATGCGCGACCTGGAACAGCTTGTCGATGTGGGACTCCTGGCGTGGTTCTTCCTCACGCCCATCTTCTACGCGCTGGCGATCGTGCCGAACGACCGGTTCCTGGGACTCGATATACACAGGTGGGTTTTTTCGCTGAACCCGATGGCCACTCTCGTGACCGACTACCGCTACATCATGATGGAGGGTTTTATGCCCATACGTCATACGGCAGTGACCGTGGCGACGGCCGCGGTCGCAATTTCAGTCGGCTGGTGGCTGATTCGCCGCTACTCACCCCGATTCGCCGAGGTCGTGTAGTAGTTGACGGCGGTCCGGTTCACGGGGGTTTCAAAGCGTTTTTCGCTGTCACACGAAAAACGGAGCTCGGTACTTGGAAGTCTGGCCAGCCTGGTGGGCGTCCGCAATAGGGAGGTCGAAGACTTCTGGGCGCTCAAGGACATAAGTTTCGAGGTCGATCCCGGCAAGACCCTGGGAATAATCGGCCCCAACGGCTCCGGCAAGTCCACGATTCTCAAACTGCTGACCGGGACGCTGCTGCCGGATGAAGGCACTATCGAGACCAATGGAAACGTCTTCGGCCTGCTGGAACTCGGAGCCGGATTCCATCCCGATTTGACCGGACGCGAGAACGTGTTCCTGAACGGATCGTTCCTTGGCATAGGGCGTCACCAAATGGCCCGCCTGTACGACTGGATCGTCGAGTTCTCAGAATTGGAACGGTTCATCGACACGCCGGTCAAACACTATTCATCGGGTATGTACATGCGGCTCGGTTTCGCAATTGCAATCGCCGTACGCCCCGAGGTGATGGTGATAGACGAAGTGCTAGCCGTGGGCGACGCGGCATTCGCGCGCAAATGCTATGAGGCGCTCGCCGAAGTAAAGAAGTCGGGTCGGACGATGCTCTTCGTTTCCCACGACCCCATCCAGGTCAGGCGGTTCTGCGACACAGTGCTGTGGCTGGACCAGGGCAGGGTTCACAGCTTTGGAAGCACCAGGGACGTCGTTCAGGCGTACCTGCAAGCCACGCTCGCGCCGATTTCGACAGATATGGATTCCGCGGCGACCGAAGGCGACGTGGGCGGAGGCGGCCCGCTGAAAATCAACGACGCTTACGTCTCCGGGGCCGCTTCCCGCAGGTCGTACTCGATACTCCCCGGAGAGTCGTTCACCCTGAGAATCGAATACGCGTCAGACGCCTATCTGGACGACGTGGTGTTCGGTTGCTCCATCCGGCGCAGCGACGGGCTCTATATTCACGATGCGTCGTCGGCGGTAAGCCACGGCCCGGTATCCGTGCAGCCCGGCGGCGGAACGGTGGAGTGCTCCCTGGGACCGATCTCGCTGGGACCGGGGATATATCACGTTTCGGTAGCCGCGTGGCCGATTGACGAGAAAGGTTCGCCGTATCACCTGCTGCGCAGCCCGGCGACGATCTTCGTCGGAAAGGCTACGGTGCACCAGAGGGGTCTGACCTTCATTCCAAGCGTGTGGCGTTTCCGGGCCGGTCTGGCCGACACCGCGTCGGCTTCCGGAAACGGCGAGACCGCGCAGCCGGACATGCTGACGTCCGGCACCGTGGTCAGGTGGTCGAAGCCGCCGGGCGAGATTCGGATGGGCCAGGGCGAGGAGGAACATCTCGGCAAGGGCTGGCATCCGGTGGAAAGCTGGCCGCCGTCGATCAGATGGATAGGCGATCGCGCGTCACTGTCGCTCACCCAGGACGTCGGGCAAGGTACGCTGGTGATTTCGGCCTGCCGGCCTTTTCATTCCGACAATCCGGCCAGCGGCGGCATAAATGTAAACGGAGAGCAGGTGACGCGGTTCCAGCTTGTGGGGATGGATTTCGAGGACATAGTGGTGCCGCTGGAGCCGGTGATCGAACCAACCACGATCGAGGTCGAGCTGGAAATCCAAGAGACGTTCGTCCCGGCGGCGGTCGGCATCGATCCTGATACTCGAGAGCTGGGTCTGGCGGTCCGCAGCGTCCGCGTCGAATGACGACATCCCCGGCCGGGAACCGCGCCGGGTCAAAGACGCCTTTCGTCACCGTCGTAGTCCTGAACTACAACGCTGAGCGCTTCATCGGACCGTGTTTGAGGTCGCTTGTCGCGTCGGAATATCCGAACGACTCGATGGAAATAGTCGTCGTCGACAACGCCTCCACCGACAGATCGCTGGACCTGGTTCGGGAGGAATTCCCGCAGGGCGTCCGCATAGTCGAGGCCGGATCGAATTGTGGATTCTCGGTCGGCAACAACTTGGCGATGCGCCATGCGCCGGGGCCATACGTCGCCCTCGTCAATCCCGATACCGAAGTCGCCCCGGACTGGCTACGGCCGCTGGCCGAGACACTGGAAGCGGACCCCGCCGCGGGCGCGGCGCAGCCGAAGCTGCTTCTCTTTCAGGACCGTATTCCGGTAGTGATTCAATCGCCGACCTTCACGCCCAAAAGCGCCGGCATGGGTGGTGACGAACGCAGCCTGGGACTGCGCGTGCAAAGCGTCGAGG
This sequence comes from Chloroflexota bacterium, assembly GCA_026708165.1. Classification (GTDB taxonomy): domain Bacteria; phylum Chloroflexota; class UBA11872; order UBA11872; family VXNJ01; genus JAPOVO01. The sequence goes on from JAPOVO010000290.1 coordinate 7,497, forward strand.
CCAGCTCCGACGGCGCATGCGTCCCCGTCGAGTTCCGGTCGGGTTTCGGCGGGGCGGAGCTGGACGAGCACGGGCGCGGGTTCAGATGGTCGCTCGGCGAGGCGGAATTGGGGCTGGCCTGCCCGGACGGCGGGGCGATTCGTCTTCGCCTGGGAGCTTCCGCTCCGCGGCCGGACGGAGGCAAAGTTTGCTTTTCGGTACGGGTTGGGGACGAACCGGTGTTCGATGGAGAGGCCGACGGCAAAACCGAGATATTCGAATTTGACCTCCCTGCCGGCTGCCGCGACCTGGCCCGGCCGGTGGTCCAAAATGCGGGCAGCTATCCGCTCCCGGACGGCTCCTCACGGGACCGCGGGACCGTGATATCGCACGGCAACGTCTACTACGACTGGGACGGACCGGCTTACTCCGACAAGCGGGAAGTATTCTCGTTCAACGGCGCCGGAGTCTTGCTGAGGAAAGCGATGTTAAGTGAAATCGGCTACTTCGACGAAAGTATCTTTATGTATTACGAAGACACCGATCTTGCGATCCGCGCCAGGCGTCGAGGCTGGCGCGTAGTCTACGTACCGGATTCGACGATAAGACACCACCACAGCGGCGTGGCGGTCGAGTGGTCTCCTTTCTTCATTTCGCACGTATTCCGGAGCAGGCTCTACGTCATTCTCAAGCATTGGCCACCGGTGGTGGCGTTTCGCGCGCTGGCGGGCGACATTGTCGGAACACTCAGGTCCGGCTCGGCATCGGCCCGGCAAGCCCTCAGACAGCCGTTCCGCAAGCCGGACGAGCTCGCGAACTTTGCGGCCCGGCTCGGGGCGCTGCTCTGGTTCATTCGAATGCTGCCGGCGGCGCTGGTCAGGCGGGCCGGTGAGCGGCGCGCCGGTCCGCACGGACCGGAACTGTTCGAACCGTGGATGGCAGACCGTTGAGGACCGCCGTATACAACCGCTGGCTGCACACCATGGGCGGCGGCGAAAGACACTCGTGCATGGCCGCCGCGGTGCTCGCCGAAGACCGCCCGGTTGACCTCGTAACTCATCGCGCGGTCGACCGGGACAAGCTGGCGGCGAGGCTCAACATTGACTTGAGCAACGTAAACCTGAAAGTGATTCCGGCGCTGCCGCCAAATCGATTCGTCGCGTTCACCCGCGACTACGACCTGTTCGTCAACGCGTCGTTCATGTCGTCTCAACCGTCGGCGGCTGGAAAGAGCATGATGCTGGTCTTGTTCCCCTCGCCCGTCGAGAACACCCTGTGGGCGCGGATTCGCAAAACGGTCGGTATGTATCTCATCAAGGAGATGCTGCTGGCCGAGTACCACGACGGTTTCTACGACATTCAGGAGCTTGGACGCGGCTGGTTCAGATACGCCTCGGACGAATCGACCGTGCGTATAGGAGTTCCCCAACATTCCCGAGAGCTTGAGGTCGAGGTGGTCTGCGGCAACTTCCGGCCTGCGGAGCTTGGAACGATTTCGGCATCTTGCCGGGTTGCCGATCAGGACATCGGGACAATCGCCATCGAGCCTGAAGAGGGCAAATACGTGCGATGGGTAATGAAAGTACCGGCCGGGATGGCGCGGAATTCGACGCTGGACCTGGACCTGCGTTGCGACGTCTACAATCCCGAATCAACCCTAGGCAAGGATGACAATCGCAACATCGGGCTGGCCGTTTCCGACGTGGCCGTCGCAAGCCTGCGTCACCAGGTCTACGAACTGCTTTTCCGGCGGCTGTTCCCCCGGCTTGGCCTCCGTCTCGAAGGGCTGCCCGAATACGGTTCACTCGATTTCCTGGACAGCTACCAGCTTATATGTCCGATATCGGAATTCTCGCTCCGCTGGATGCGCCATTATTGGAATCGTGAAGGCCCGATCCTGTACCCGCCCGTGGCGGTCAGCGACTACAAGCCGGGTCGAAAGGACTCGATTGTCTTGAGCGTTGGCCGTTTCTTTGGCGAGGGCGGACACTCGAAGAACCATGAGTTCATGATTCGTTCTTTTGCGAAAATGCTGCGGCGGGGAACTGGCGGGTGGGAGCTTCACCTGGCGGGCAACAAGGGACCGCGAAAGATAGACGAGGAATACTTCGACAACTTGAAACGCGCGGCCGAGGGATTGCCGGTAACCCTTCACCCCGATCTTTCGTTCGAGGAGCTTAAGAAGCTGTACGAGCGAGCGTCGATCTACTGGCACGCCAGCGGCTACGGCGAAAATGTAGACAAGAATCCGGTTAAGTTTGAGCACTTCGGGATTACGACGGTCGAAGCGATGGCGTCGGGATGCGTGCCGGTAGTTATCAATAAAGGAGGCCAGCCGGAACTGGTAAGTCACGGATCGGACGGACTGCTGTGGGACTCGCGGCAGGAGTTGATCGATCTGACGGTCGGGCTGATGGAAGACCGCGAAACGCTACAGCGCCTTTCGCGAAAGGCGGTAGGATCGGCGGCGCGTTTCAGCGAGGACCGGTTTCGACGGCGCCTGCTGGAACTGGTCGAATCGGTGGCCTGAGCTGACGATGCGACCGCCTTTGCCATCCCCCGACGCGGCGCGGCGCTACCTGTACGGGTTCGAGCATGTGACAGGCGAGGGACTGGAGGGATTTCTCGATACGGCTGTCGATCGGATACTGACAAGCCTGTCGCTGCTGCCGCCGCTGGGACCCGACTCGCGGATACTGGAGATAGGCGCCCAGCCCTATTTCATGACCGCGCTCTTGCTGAAGCATTTTCCCGCGGAAGTGCGCTGCGTAAACGAGGACGACCGCGGCGGTGGTCAAGACGGCCGCTTCGAACTGCGGCGGCGGGACCTGGACGAACCGCTGGAGATCGAATACGACCGGTTCAATATCGAATTCGACGAGTTCCCATACGACGACGAGACCTACGACGTAGTGTTTCTGTGCGAGGTCATCGAGCACCTGGGTTACGATCCCGTCCACGCAATCCACGAAATAAACAGGGTGCTAAAACCGGGCGGGCATTTCATTCTCAGCACTCCGAACGCCATGCGACTCGAAAACTTCTGGAAAGTCGCTCGGGGCAAAAACTTCTATCCGCCCTATTCGGGCTGGGGCGTAACGAGCCGTCACGCCCGGGAATTCACGAAGTCCGAGCTGGTCCGGATGCTGGAGTCGAACGGATTTTCGGTCGAAGTAGCGTCCATCCACATGGACCCTGGTTATAGCTACGCTCCGTTCCTGAAACGCATCACCGGGCGGCTCGAACGGCTCCGTTTGGGCACCGCTGTTCTGGACGACATTCAAGTGCGCGCCAGAAAATCGGGAGGCCCCGGATATTCCTATCCTGAGGATATGTTTTTCGACGTCCAGGCCTACGGCAGGGTGTGGGAGTCAACGCTGGATATGGAGAATGCGCCCGAGTCCCAGCTTGGCCGGGGTATCCACCGCCTGGAGGTCTGGCCGCCGGCCATACGCTGGACCGGCCGCGACTGCATGTTCCGCCTGAGGCGCGGGAAATTCCACGGGCGGGCGGCGGTCCGTTTCTATTCGGGACCGAAGGAGCTGGACCGTTCCGTGACGGGGCGGATTACAGCGGACGGAGCATCCGCCGAGTTCGACGTTGAACCGGATAACTGGACGACCGTTTCGGTTCAGCTCCCGCCGGCTGACGAGCCGGGGATTCTGGAAATCGAGCTTGGCCTCGATCAATCGTGGTCGCCGGCGAAGCTGCTGGGCGGCGCCGATACGCGCGATCTGGGAGTTGCTGTAAGGCGGGTCTGGCTGGAGTGAAGGAGCTGACGGACAGGGCCGCCTCGCTGGTCAACCGACCGGCGCCGCTGATCTTCGTCTTTCTGGTCGCCGTCTACCTGTTGACGATGGGCGTGAACAGGGGCGGCTTTGGCTACAGCCCTGACGGGCAGTTCGCGTTCGAGATGGCAAAGAGCATAGCGCTGGACCCCGACCGCGAGTACCTGCGCCGGCACTACAGAAACTTCTCGCGATGGGGCGTGGCAATACCGGCCCTGCTAACTCCGGTCGTCGCGCTGGCGAGACCGCTGGCTGAAGCGGCCCCGCAGCGCGACCGGCTGACAGTTGACGGCCACGAGTACGTCGTCTCGCATTTCCCGGAGATTGGAGTCGATCCGGCTACCGAGATACGGCACTCGATCAAGCTGTCCTTTCCGCAAGGCCGATACTCGGAGATGACCCTGATCAGTCATCTGGGACTGAGCGCTGCGATTGCGCAGGGCGTGGAGGTCGTGTCGATTCGGATCACGGACGCCGACGGCGGCATGACACCGCTACCGGTCCGCGCGGGAATCGAGTCGGCCGAGTGGGCCTACGAGCGCGCGGACGTCCGCAACGTCATACAACACGAGCGGGTGCGAGTGGCCGGCAACCACATCGGCAACACGCGCGCCAACTTCTACTTCCACAGATTTGAATTCGACAGCCCGATCGACGTCCGATCCGCCGAGATCGTCTACACAGGACCGCCCGGCAGGTTCTACCTAGCAACCGCTGGATTTCGAGATGCGGACTCGGGCGAGATCGTGGACGTGTCGGGCAGCGGGCGGGTATGGTCGGCGCGCCAAAACCGGGAGTTTTTCCTGCGATTCTGGTCGCCGGTGCTAAGCGTGGTGCTCACCGCCGCGACCGCGGTCCTGCTGTTCAAGATCGTGAGGATACTGGGCTACGGCAGCGGGGTGGCAGTCGCGTTGTCGCTCGTCTACGGGCTGGCTACGATGGCCTGGCCATACGCGAAGTTTGACTTTTCAGAACCAGGCGTTACGTTCTTCCTGACGGGCGGCGTCTGGGCGGCGCTGCGCTACGGCGACGTCTTACGGCTGCGCTACGCCGTGCTTACCGGCCTTTGGGGACTCGCCGCCGTGTTTGCCAAATACGTCGCCGTCATCGCCCTGCCCGGGATCCTGCTGCAATTGGTGATGTCGCATAAGCGCGCCGGTACTTCGTGGGCACGACTGCCGGCCGAGACGTGGAAACCCGCCGTAGCCTATGCGGCTCCATTCGTTCTGGTGGTAGTTCCTACTCTCTTCTTCCTGGCGGTCGTTCTCGACTTCAGGCTTCTTTACGAAGAAGAGCTGATAGGCGGAATTCAACGGGGATGGTTCGCGGTGCCGCTGGCGCTTGGTGTTAAAGGACTCCTTATCAGCTGGGGCAAGGGCCTTTTCCTCTACAACCCGATATTGCTGATTTCGATTCCGGCGAGCATTTGGTTCGCCAGACGGCACGGATGGCGCTCACTCGTGTTTTTTGCGATTCCGATCGCGTACCTGCTTCTCTATTCGAAGAAGGAAGTGTGGTACGGCGGGAACGGCTGGGGGCCTCGCTACCTGGTGCCGACTTTGCCCTTGCTGGTCTGCATGGCCGCGCCGGCGTTCCAGTGGATCGGGGTGCAGCGGCGGCGCTGGGCGGCGCTGGGCGTCAGCGTCTTGATAACAATCAGCGTGGTGCCGCAGATTCTCGGCATTTCAAAAGACTTCGACCAATACCTCGGTATCTACGCGGACCAGATCGTTTGGCAGCTTCCCGAAGACGGCGGCGTTTACGGAGGCAGCGAGTACCAGCGGTGGTCGTCGATCCAGCCCGAAGGAGATCTGGCGGCGGTCCTTTTCGCGCCGCAGTTCACACCGCTGCTCGGGCACCTGTGGCTGCTTAGAGCCGACGTGACTGAACTGCTATTGCCTGACCGGCTCGACCTGGTGCAGGACGCGCTCGGCCGGGCGCCCTGGACCAGGTTCGGCATCGACGCGTCTCCAGCAAGACCGCAAGACGGCCTGGGGCTCGACTTCTGGAGCATGACCATGTGGGCGAATTACTACAACCATAAGGTGCTGGTCGGGATAGTGATGGGCGCCCTGATCGTGCTCCAGATCGTGGCCCTCGTTTCGCTCGGCTTGTTGCTTCGGTCGCGCCCCGTAACGGAAAACGTGTCGCGCGGGTTAAGAAATATGGCGTTGGCGGGCGCGGCGCTCGTTTTTCTAGCCTTTGACACTCTCCATTTCATGCTTTAGGTTTCAAGACTGGGACAACGTCGCCGAGCACCACTTTCGAGCCGCTGAACATGAGCCAATCCGACGAATCAGTAGAATCCATAAGCCCCGAGTTGATGGAAATCCTCGTGTGCCCAAAGAGCCACGGGCCGCTGGAACAACGCGGCAACTGGCTGTACTGCGAAAAAAGCCAGTTGAGATATCCGATCCAGGACGGGATTCCGATAATGCTCATAGATGAGGCGGAGCCGATCCCCGAGAACGAGAGGGCCGGCGACCCGGTCGAATGAACAAGATCAAGTCGGCGACCGAGCTTGTAACCAAGTTCAAGCGTCACCGCGCGATCCTGCATCCAAAAACCGCGCAGTTCGCGTACCACTGGATGAATGGGTCCATCGAGCTGCCGTACGGTCCGATAAAGCTGCACGTCGAGCCGACCAGCCTGTGCAATCTGCGGTGCATCATGTGCCCGCAGTCGCTCGACGAGGTCCAGATGTCCGATACCGGATTCATGGACATGGACCTCTATCGGAGCATCATCGATCAGGCCAAGGGCAGCGTCAGGGAAATCAACCTGTTCTTCAGGGGGGAGTCGTTCCTCCACAAACGCATATTCGAGATGATCCGCATATGCGAAGACGCAGGCATCGTGGCCCACATAAGCACCAACGCGACAATGCTGACGGAGGACTACATACGGCAGCTCCTCGATTCCGGGCTTGGCAAGCTGACCATCAGCTTCGACGCCGGACAGAAGGAGCTTTACGAGAAGATGCGCAAGGGGGCGAAGTACGAACGAACGCTCCGCAATACACTGATGCTGCTGCACGAGAAGCTGATCCGTAAGTCCAGCAAGCCATACGTGGTCATGCAGGTGATACAGCTATTCGGCGGCGACCACAGCACCACCGCGACTGTGCCCGAGAGCTTCAAGAGGCAGTTCGAAGGGCTGCCGGTCGACGAGTGGGACACCTTCTGGGCGCACGGCTGGGCTGGCACGATGGGCACGGGACAGGACGGCTATCAGGCCGCGCCGCACGGACAGCATTACTTCCCCTGCAACTGGCTCTGGAAATCGATGGCGATCTACTGGGACGGCACCGTGCCGGCGTGCTGCGCGGACTTCACCAGCGAGCAGATCGTCGGCGATCTGAACCGGAATAGCCTGATGGAGGTATGGAACGGCCCGCAGTTCCAGGCGATCAGGCGCGAGCAGGTGGCCGGCCGGTTGGACGACTACTCGCTCTGCCGCAACTGCGACGCCGTGTGGCAGGAAGACGGCAAGGCGTGGGACGGGTTCGGCATGGCGAGATCGCTGGTCACGAAGTCGCCGCTGCCCGAGCTGCAGGTCGCGGAGGCCGCCGCCCGCAACTGACGGCGAGTCCCTAAACGTTAGGTCTTTCAAGCCGGACGAATAGTGGCATCCTTCACCTGGTGCCGGACGCGTGCGATAGTGCCATCGGTAACGGTCAGTGCTATGGTCGCATCCCTGTATAAAGTCATAGTCGGGAGTCGATTGGCCGAGGGGTGAAGAGAGGTACGAAATGAGCGCCGTAAAAGAACCGCAATCCGCCATAGCCGAAAAGTACCTGGACGCGCGCAACCGCGGACTTGACTTTCTGATGGGGCAGCTACGCCCGGACGGGGGATTCGGGCCGGAAGAGCGCGGCGTTACCGACTATTACAAGATGATCTCGGTGCTCAACGTCTGCGGCGAGACGCTGCACGCAAACCGGCTGTGCAAGTGGATTCGGGAGAATGGAATAACGCCGGAGGGTGACTTCGGCCCGCGTCCCGCCGACGCGTTCCAGTACTCGCACGCCTATTACAACTCGTGGGTGGTCGGGGGATCGCACCGCGTCGGGTATTACGACCTTGCGATGCGGGGCTTCGAGTTCCTGCTGGACTTCTACGATCCCGAGAGCGGCGGCTACTACTCCAGCCCGACCGAGCGCGAGGCGAGCACACTTCAGGATATCTGGGTTGTCTGCGGCAGCGCCCGCGCCGCATTGATGGTGGGACGGGTGCACATAGCCGAAGGCACGGGACGCTGGCTGGAAGAGGTGTTCAGGCAGCAGCCCAACTTCCCGAAGCAGATTTACGGCGTCTTCAGCCGGGAAGAGGGGCTGATAACCGAGCCCGATCCCAACGACGAGATCCGGTACATTTGCAACCGCGACGCGCACGAGGACCAGTTTTTCTTCAATCCGGGAATCTCGGCCGGCGTGCTCACGCGCCTGTACCTGGCAACCGGTAAACGCAAGTGGCTCGACCTCGCGATGGCCTACCTGAGCTTCGTGGACAACGCGCCGGACTACCTGTTCGCCTCGCTGCGCGCCGGAAAGGTGGCGTGGGCGGCTTCGAACCTCTACACCGTTACCGGAATGACCAAGTACCGCGACATCGTAATCAAGGTCGCGGACAACATCGTCGACCAGCAGGAGGCGGACGGATGCTGGGAGTCGGTGATCGGCACCAACGACGCGACCGCCGAAATGACCTACTGGCTCGACCAGAT
>JAPOVO010000228.1:0-10198 GCA_026708165.1 Chloroflexota bacterium
CAAGGGCCGCGTACTGATCAAGGGTTACGAACCGCCGCCCGCCACGGGGGCCGATAACCAGCGGCTCTCGCCCGCGCAGCTATCCGCCGGCTGGCGTCTGGCCTGTCAGCATCCATTGATCGAGTCGGGGACTTATATCCACCCGGCGGTCAGCGTGGTGTTGAAGACCGTCACGTCCGCAGATCTCGGCGACATCACGCTGCATCCAAACGTCCAGAAGCAAGTGATTACTCTTCCCGAGGCCGATCTGCACAGCGCTAGCTTCGAATGGCCCATGACCCAGGAAGCGCTCGCGTCGCTGCTGGGAGGAGCAGACGCGTCGCTGCACGCTCTGCGTCAACTGCCGTTCGTCGCGGAAAAAGCCAAGGGCGGACCGATCACGGTAACGCTGGTGGGCAGCCGAGCCGTGTCGTTCGAGCCGGGCGACACGCGGGACAAGATGTACGGGATCGCGTTCGACATAGGCACCACGAGCATCGTCGGCGCGTTGATGGACCTGGCCGACGGGAGCGAGGCGGCGGTCGCTTCCGACCTCAACGGACAGGCATACCACGGCGGCGACGTGATAAGCCGGATGTCGTTCACCCAGGGCGGGCGCAAGAACGTGAGGATCTTGCACGACGCCGTGGTCGATACGATCAACAGCATCATCGACCGCCTGCTCAGACAGGCGAAAGTCAGCCGGCGGCACATCTACGAGTGCGTGTTCGTGGGCAACACGGTGATGACGCACCTGCTGCTGAACATCGATCCGAGCAAGATCGGGTACAGCCCGTTCGTCGGCGTTGTAAAGGACGCGCTTACAACGACCACGGAGATGCTTGGAATAAACCTGACTAAGGGAACTTCGGTATTCGTGTTTCCGAACATCGCCAGCTACGTGGGGGCGGACATAGTGGCGGGGATGATCGCCACCGGCCTGGAAGACCGTAAGGGCAACGTGTTGATGATCGATGTCGGCACCAACGGCGAGATAGCGCTCGCGGTGGACGGGCAGATACTAACGACGGCCGCTCCGGCCGGTCCGGCGTTCGAGGGTGCCGAGATAATTCAGGGAATGCGGGCGAGTCCGGGGGCTATCGAGCGGGTGCGACTGGACGACGAGGGCGTTCACCTGGAGGCAATTGGCGGTGGAGCGCCCAAAGGCATCTGCGGCTCCGGTCTGCTGGATGCGGTGGCCGAGATGCTGCGGACGGGTCTGGTGGCGCCGACAGGCAGGCTGCTGCGTCCCGACGAGGCCCGCGAAAAGTGTCCCGCGGCGCTGGCCAGGAGGGTTTTCCCCGACGACACGGGCGGATATTTCCTGCTCTACGGCAAGTCGCCCGAATCGGAAGACCGGGTGATCCTGCACGCGGCGGATATTCGGCAGTTGCAGCTTGCAAAAGGCTCCATACGCTGCGGCGTCAACGCCCTGCTGGCCGAGGCGGGACTTGAGGGTGGCGATCTGGACGAAATCCTGCTGGCGGGAGCCTTTGGCACCTACATCGACCGCAACGCCGCGCGCGCGGTCGGGCTGGTGCCCGACGTAGAAACCAGCAAGATCTCCGCGGTCGGCAACGCCGCCGGACTAGGATCGCGAATGGGACTGCTTTCTCTGGAAGCCCGGGTAAACGCCGAGCTGCTACCGCCGAAGGTCAGCTACCTGGAGCTGTCGGCTCTGCAGGACTTCCAATGGAAGTTCGCGGAGGCGCTAGGATTTCCCGACCCCGCCACGCTGGGGAGCGGCTAGCCCGCTTCTCAGATCGCCGGAATCCACACCTGCATAGCTCCGACGCCACGATTCCCCCAGGCGTAGTAAGGGATGGCGGTTATCGGGAGCTTGTCGACTTCGTCGTTGCGATTGGAGGCCACGGCTCGAATTTGAGACCGTTCGTCGAACGGCTTGGGGAGGCGCTCTCCGATAGTGCGGAGAATCGTTACGCCGCCGAGCAGGTCTCGGTCGTGTCGCATATCGAACTCATCAAGACGGCTGAGCGCGGTTTCGAGTAGGTCGATGCTGGCATGGTCTACCGCCTCGACGCAGTAGATCAAAGGCCCCCTGGCGAGGGCTATGCGTCCCTGATTGGTTGTCACTTGGGGATGACTAGACAGTTTGCGCACGGGCATGGGCAAGCTGAGGGATACAACATCTCCCTGGTTCCACCGGCGCTTCACTTCCAGATAGGTCCCTGGCGCGGCGTCCGGCTGTGCGCCCCGGCCGTTGACAGTGACGGTCGCGCGGTCGCACCATCCTGGAATTCGGACACGGAGTGCTATCTCGGATACGGGAGCTTCGACGATCTTCAACCGGATATCGCCGTCCCACGGATAACGGGTCTCGACCTCGACTTCTATGGCCCTGCCGTCAGGCAACGAGGCGCGGACGCCGCCCGCCGCGTAGAGGTGTACCCAGAGCGAGTCCTCGGAAGTCGAGTAGAAGTATCCTGGCAGGCTCATCAGCAGGCGGGCGATGTTGGGAGGACAGCAGGCGCAGTCGAACCAGTCAGCGCGCTCATAACCGCCCCGTGAGGTGAGCGGATTTACGTAGAAGTACTTCGTTCCGTCCAGCGAGACTCCGGACAGAACGCCGTTGTAGAGGGCGGTCTCGATGGCGTCCGCATACTTCGCGTCGCCGGTGCGGCAGAGCATTCGCCACGACCAGAACACGCCGCCGATAGCCGCGCAGGTCTCGGCGTAAGCGGTCTCGTTTGGGAGCTCGTAATCGTCGCCGAAGGACTCTCCCTCATAGCGCGCGCCCAGTCCTCCGGTTATGTAGGCCTTGCGTTCGAACGCGCTTTCCCAGAGATTTGTCGCCGCGCGGGCCATGTCGGGCCGGTGGGCCTCGAGGGCTGCGTCCATCATGCCGGTTGCAAGATAGGTTGCCCGGACGGCGTGTCCGACGACCTCCGTCTGGTCGGTCACGGGTAGGTGATCCTGATAATAGGAGCGCTCGTATGCGCCCGGGACCGCGGGCATGAGGCTGGGCTCCCGCCCGCGGGCCTGGAGGAAATAGATCGATTGGTCGAGGTAATTGCGCTCGCCCGTCTCGCGATAGAGTTCCGCCAGGGCAAGCTCGATTTCTTCGTGGCCGTCGACTCCCTCACGCGCGTCGGGGCCGAACGTGTCGCAGATGTGATCGGCGAACCGTCTGGCCACGCCGAACAATCGGCTGCCGCTGCCCGTCGCTCTCCGATGCGCGATACCCGCCTGAATCAAGTGGCCCGCGCAATAGAGCTCATGCTGGGTCGTAAGGTCGGAATAACGCTGATGCTCGTGCTCCAGCGAGAAATAGCTGTGAACGTAGCCGTCGGGGCGCTGTGCACCGGCGATGGCCTCGATCACACCGTCAGTCGTGGCGGCTAGGTCCTGGTCGTGTTGTTCGGCGAGGGCGTGGCTCGCGGCTTCGAGGAGCTTGTAAACGTCGGAGTCGTTGTAGACCCTTCCCTGGAACGGATCGTTCTTGCCGGTCGAAAGCCGCCTGAAGTTGTCGATCCGGCCCGTCGCTTCGCACATCTCGAACTGGCTCGGCAGGCCGGCTTCGCGCAGCGCGCGGCGGCGGGGCGTCCAAAATTCGTCGTCGATTCGCGAGGAGGAGATCGGGACAGGACGCAACAGGGAATGCGGCGAGCTGCTGGTGTCTACGACAATTCCCCGGTTCATTTGAACCATCCCTTCCGCCGCTCGGACACATAACCCTGACGATGCCGTGCGGAGTATTATCGCCAACGGACCCGATGCCTGCGCGGGCGGAGTGCCCAGGAGGGCGCGGTGACGACTTCCTCCATTGATCTTCGGAGCCAGCGAAGGGACGCCCGGCTTCTGGCCGCCGAGCGCCGCGGCAAGTTGATCGTGGACGACGACGGCGACTTGTGTTTCGGCGACGATGCAAAGGCCGGACGCGAGGCGTTTCTGGCGCAACGCCTTTACCCGCTGGTGGAGGTGGGCGTTAAAAGCGTTGCCTGGTGCATCATGTGGGGCATCGCCCAGGGGCCAGACGAGACTACGTACTGGCAGGCTCAGCAGGAGAAGGTTCCGCTCAACGAAGCCATCGCGGACCCGACGCCGGTCATGGCCGAGGGCGCACGTCGCGCCGGGATGGAGGTATTCGCCTCCATCCGCATGAACGACACGCACGACGCCTTCGGCAAGCCGCACGGGCGGCTGATCTATCCCCTGAAAGTCGAGCATCCTGAGTGGCTGCTCGGACACGAGAGTGAGCAAGGCGATTTCGAGGTGGCACCGCAGGCGCTGATGTGGTCGGGCCTGGATTACTCCGTCCCGGACGTGCGTGAGGACCGGCTGTGGTGGGTCCGCCACTCCGCCGAGAGCTATGACGTGGACGGTGTCGAGCTGAACTTCTTCCGGATGCCGTGGTTCTTCAAGCGCGGCAAGGTCGCGGAGGGCATTCCTTTAGTGACCGACCTGATACGAAAGGCGCGGCGCATCGTCGATCGGGTATCCGAGATGCGGGAGTCTCCGATGCTGCTGGGCGTGCGGGTTCCCGGGGCGGTTGAGACTTGCCTACGCGTCGGAATCGACGTTGAGGCGTGGCTGCGGGAGGACCTGGTCGACCGTCTGCTGATCGGCGGAGGTTATTCGCCCTACACGAGTCCGGCGGAAGAGACGGTGCGGATGGCGCACGATCACGAGGTACCGGCGTACCCGTGCATCAACTGCAGCGCGCCAGGAGTAGGGCCTGACGCCGCAATGAGGGGCGCGGCCTCGAACGTATTCTGGACGGGGGCGGACGGCATCTACCTGTGGAACTATCACTACCGGGACGTTCCGATGCTGGGTTATGGCAGGCCGGAGCAGTCGGCGTATGAACTGCTTCGTGAAATCGGATCGCCGACTGCTCTTGCGCATAGCGACAAGGCGTTTGGCATCGAAGGGCCTGAGTTCGTGGGGCCTTATGCCATCGCGAGCCATCCGACGCAGCTTCCGCTCGACCTGGGCCGCCGGGCGATGAAGGTGGTCAAGACCGTGCGACTGCGAATCGGGGATGACTTGGGCGCGGCACGGAGAGCCGGCCGGCTGGATCGGGCAGTTCTCGAACTGGGCTTTACGGGCATTCAAACGGGTGACCGCATAGGAGTGCAGATCAACGGCAGCATGCTGCGGTCGACGGCCTGTGCGGAATCGAGTGATCCGGATGGCCGCTCGGTTAAACGTTGCTACGAGGTCCCGGCACAAGCGGTGAAGCCGGGGGACAACACTTTGACGTTGTGGATTGATGGACGGTCTTTCCAAGCGGACGGCGATGTGACCTTGACCGAGGCTTGGGTAAACGTCACATATCGTTAAGCGCGGAACCATGTAGTGCAAGGCTGTGATGCATGCCGCCAGCTTTGAGCCGGTGGAGGATTCCGGGGCCGTCGCCTGGATAGTTGTGGCAGAGGCGGTCGCATAGTTTCCGGCATTTGAGATTGGCGCTACTATCGGAAGCGGTTCTAGAAATACCGGTGCGGAGGAAGTTCTTGTGGCTGTAGCATCGCAATCGACTGCCGAGACCGAAGTCTACGCGGACCTTGGACTGATCCCCGTGATAAACGCGCGAGGGAATCAGACGTTGCTGGGAGGATCGACCGTACCTGACGAAGTTCAGGAAGCGATCGATGCCGCGAACCGATACTACGTCATCATGGAGGACTTGTTCGCGGCGACGGGTCGTGTAATCGCCGATCTGCTGGAATGCGAAGCGGCATATGTGACTTCGGGCTGCGCGGCAGCGCTAGCGCTGGGGGCGGCGGCGTGCATCGCGGGCGATGACGAGGAGAAAGTCAAAAACCTGCCCCACACCGAAGGGATGAAGAACGAGGTCGTAATACAGGGAACGCAGCGGTACAAGTACGAGCACGCGCCGACGGTGTCCGGGGCAAAGCTCGTGGAGGCGGGCGACGCGAACGGCGTGACGCCGGCGCAGCTTGAAGGAGCCATTGGACCAGACACGGCCGTGGTGTTGTTCGTCGCACACCTGGATGCCGTTGACGGGATCGTCCCGCTGGACCAGGTTGTCGAGATTTCACACCGTCACGGAGTTCCGGTGATGGTGGACGCCGCACAGCAGATATACCCGCTCGAGCGAATGCGCATGTGGACAAAGATGGGCGCCGATCTAGTTTGCTTTGGAGCCAAGTACTTCGGATCGCCGCATTCGAGCGGCATCCTCTGCGGACGCGAAGACCTTGTAGCCTCAGCGGTTAGACAGGGATTTATAGGATTCGAGATCGGCGCGTCGTCGATTGGGCGTCCGTTCAAGCTGGACCGCGGCGAGGTTATCGGAGTGGTCCACGCGCTCCGACGGTGGATCTCATTGGACCATGAAGAGCGGATAGCGGCCGCGGAGGCGAAGCTCGAGATCATATCTACTGCGGTAGAAGGGAAACCGGGCGTGAACGTATCCACCGATCCCGGCGTTCTTGTCGGCGCGCCCGCTCTATGCTTGAATTTCGAGCCTGAGTCCGGGCTGACTGCTGAGTCGGTTATCGAATCTCTGCGCGACGGTAATCCGAGCATCGTCGTCGGTGAAGAGGGTGATACCGTGATCTTCAATCCCAACACTCTGCTGGACGGAGATGCCGAAGTTGTGGCGGAACGGCTGGCGGGCATCGTCGGCTAGGCAGTTGAAGACGAGCCTCGCGACGCCGGACGTCCTCGGATTTTTGTGTTTCGTGTCGCGCGCCGTGTAGCAAACGTTTAGGAGAATTACATGCGCCTCGGCTTTTTTACGATGCCAATGCACCCTCCAGGGTCAGACCCGGCGGAAACGCTCCGGGACGATCTGGAGCAGATCGTCGTGGCCGACAAGCTGGGCTACGAGGAGGCCTGGATCGGCGAGCATCTGACCGCGGAGTGGGAGAACATCCCGGCGCCCGACCTGCTGATCGCGCAGGCGCTGCCGCTGACCGAGAACATCATCCTGGGCACGGGCGTGAACTGTCTGACCAACCACGACCCCTTTATGCTGGCGCACCGGGTCGCACAGCTCGACAACATGGCACGCGGCCGCTTCTATTGGGGTATCGGCTCGGGGGTATTTTCGGGTGACCTGGAAGCCTACGGATTCGACCCGAAGCAGAAAGAGAACCGGCAGGCGTCGCGCGAGATTCTGGACGTGATAATCGAGCTATGGAACGATCCCAAACCCGGAATGTACGAAAGCAAGTACTTCAAATTCAGGGTGCCGGAGCCTGATCCGCGTGTTGGGCTCGGGATGCACATGAAGCCTTATCAAAAGCCCCATCCTCCGATAGGCGTGGCAGGTCTGACTCCGTATTCAAGCACGCTCGTCGTCGCGGGCGAGCGCGGATGGATCCCGATGAGCAGCGACATCATTCCGTGGCGAATAATCGCAACGCACTGGGATGCGGTCGAGTCGGGCGTCAAGGACGGCAGTCCCGCTCCCAACCGTTCGGAGTGGCGGATAGCCAGGGACATCTTCGTGGCGGACACGACCGAGGAAGCCCAAAAGCTGGCGCTAGAGGGTACGTTAGGCCGCGACTACGGCGATTACTTTCTGAGGCTTGGCCGACGGGCGAGGGGCATGGAGATATTCAAGCAGGACCCCGAAACGCCCGATTCGGAAGTCGACCTCGACTACATGCTGGAGCATATCTGGGTCGTTGGCAGCCCGGACGACGTGGTCGAGAAGCTGACGGGGCTATACGAAGCTGTGGGCGGCTTTGGAGTCCTGCTGGCGGTAGGCCACGAGTGGAAGCCGCATGACAAGTGGCTGCATTCGATGACGCTGCTCGCCAAGGAAGTGATGCCCAGACTCGCGCATTTGAACTAAGCGGGTCGGCGGATCAGGCGTCGCGCCAGAGCTTGCCTCGCTTCTTGACGGCGTCGAGCCTGGACTCGTCGAACGCAGGCATCACGTAGCCTTGAGGCTGGGGCGGCAGCGCCCCGGCGCCCAGCTTTTCCTGTATCGCCGGATTTGTGTAGTACGAGTTGTAGGTCTGCCGCCAGAGAGTCTCGAACTCATCGGGCAGCTCGGCTTCAACTCGTTTAAGGACGGCGTCCTTGTCGTCATCCGTAAGCCGCCTGAAGGAAGCCTGACCGCCCGACGTTGACTCGACAGCATCCAAGGCGGTCGTGATGTCCCGATGCAGCGCGGGGCGCTCGCGTAAGTAGCCTGCGACCACCTCAGCGCCGCCTATCTCGCCCGCTCCCGGCATCTCGCCTTCGCGGGGGATCAAACGGTCCTGGATGGCGGCGAGAAGCCGCAACTGCGCTTCGACCAACGAGGGTGAGTCGTTGACTGAGCGGCTCACGATGGAATCTCCTGGTGGTTGTCGGCGATCCAGTCGGCCGTCCGGAGGGCGAGGGCCTGAATGGTCGTGGTGGGGTTGATAGGGGCGCAGGTTACGAAAACGCTTCCGTCGACGACGAACAGGTTGGGCACGTCGTGGGTCCTGCCCCATTTGTCGACCACCGACTCGGCGGGATTGTCTCCCATGCGGGCGGTGCCCATGAGATGCCAGCCCGACCTTCGGACGACCGGGTCGGCGAGCACGGTGTGCGCGCCGGCGGCTTCGAGCAGCTCACGGGCGCGGTCGACAGCGAAAGCTACGAGCTTCTCGCTATTGTCGCTCAGCGTGTATTCGATCTTGGGCGCGGGGATGCCGTCACTGTCGCACAACTCGGGATCGAGAGTGACACGGTTGTGCGGTTCGGGGAGATCCTCAATCATCGCACCGATCGTGAAGTTGCGGGAGAACCGCTCCCGGAGGACCTCGTGGTGCCTGGCGCCCCAAGGGACGGGATCGCTTGTGAAACCGCCCAGGGCATGTGAAAGCGGACCCGTAGCCCGGCACATTTGCAATTGAAATCCGCGGACGAAACCTCGCGCCGGATCCGTCTCGTAAAACTCCTGGCAGTGAATCAGCGCCCCGATCGGTCCGCGGAAGGACTGCAAGTC
The DNA here is from genome assembly GCA_026708165.1 of Chloroflexota bacterium. Taxonomy (GTDB): domain Bacteria; phylum Chloroflexota; class UBA11872; order UBA11872; family VXNJ01; genus JAPOVO01. The sequence goes on from JAPOVO010000228.1 coordinate 8,900, forward strand.
CTCGTCGAAGATGCCTGTGACGAACCCATTGGGATGAAACATCAAATTCTTGCCGACGAGACCGCTCGAGTTGGCGAGGCCGTCAGGAAACAGCGACGACGTGGAGTTGAGCATCAAACGGGGTGTCCCAACTCCGTTGCACGCCAGAATGACCATGCTTGCCTGTTGCTCCTGGAGGTCGCCGTTCTCGTCGAAATAGAGCGCTCCTGATGCAAGCCCGCGGCTGTCTACCGTGACTTCCCGGACGCGGGCGTGTGTCACGAGCCGGACTCCCATATCGACAGCCTTGGGCCAGTAGGTTACGTGGGCGCTGGACATCGCTCCGGTGGGACAGCCGAGATCGCACGGACCGCAGTTATTGCACGCGGGGCGCCCGTCGAATGGCTCGGATAGGAGAGCTGAGTCTGCCGGCCACCAATGCCATCCCAATTTTTCGAAGCCGCGGACGCAGGCCTCTCCAACAGGGCCGAGTCCGAGCGGGGGCGTAGAGCGGACGCTTCTCGGCGGATTTGCCGGATCGCCAGCGAGTCCGGTGACCCCGACCAAGGCGTCGTTGCGGTCGTAGTAGGGCTCCAACTCCCAGTAGTCGAGCGGCCAGTCGTCGGCTACGCCATCGAGCGTCTTGACTCGAAAGTCCGACGGTTTGAATCTGGGGAAATGGCCGCTCCAGTGAATGGTGCTGCCTCCGACGGCGTTGAACATGAGTGGATTGATAGGAGTGTCGTCGACGTTTAGCGGGTAGTCCTCGGGCCGCATTCGCTCGTTGGGATCGAGGTTAAATTCCAGTTGCCGCTGAAGCTCCCAATCGTTGCGCCGGTGGGGATAGTCGTCCTTATCGAGCCAGCCGCCCTGCTCCAGGCAGACAACATTCATGCCGGCCTGGGCAAGTCTCCAAGCGACCACGCTGCCTGAAGCTCCCGCGCCGATAACGAGGACGTCGGCGTGACCGTTGCTATCGCTCAATTTCGCCCTCCTCCGGAAGAAGCTGACCGTAGGATAGCGCGAACTGAGAGCGTGCCGCGCAATGGGATCGGGAAGCCTCTACAGGGTGGTCTCTTGCCTCAACCAGACGAGATAATTTGTGCATCGTCCAATCGGAACGGAGCGGTTTTGGGTCGTCAAGACCCGATGGGATTCGCCTGCCACATCCTGACCCAATCGGGAATCGCGGCCAGAAACCTGCGCAATCGTTCTCGGGTGCGCTCGTGGACCAGGCGTCCGTCCTCGTCGAATTTGCTCCAGGGGCGAGGCACGAACAACTCGGGATCGATCATGACCCGCATACTGTTGTGCAGCGCG
>JAPOVO010000228.1:10208-15909 GCA_026708165.1 Chloroflexota bacterium
CACCAGTCGGGCACCCGCGTCGTGCCCAACCGCCCGCCGGCACCCATGACCGCGACGGGCTTTTCGTCGAGGGGCGATCCAAGATCGGCGCCGTCGCCTGATTTCTCGCCGCGTGAGGCCCAGTCGATGGCGTTCTTGAGAACGCCGGTTATGGAGTAGTTGTACTCCGGCGCGGCGAACAGCAGCCCGTCGGCGGCCCGGATCTTGTCGCGGAATGCCTGGACGCCGGGCGGGAATCCCCGTGCCTCGACGTCCGAGTTGAAGAGCGGGATGTCATGCAATGGGAACACTTCGAGTGTCAGGCCCTCGGGCAGGAGGTCCATCGCTTCGTTGAGCAAGGCGGTGTTGTAAGAACCGCCGCGGAGGCTTCCGGAAATCCCTAATAGACGCAATTGCTAGCTCACCTTTGGAATGTGTGACGGATGTCGATGTTGGCCGTCGAGAAGGCTACGTGTCCCGGCGCCCGGAATATCGCCATCCGGCACGAGAGACTGACCCTTCGGGAGTTCATTTGTCGATTGTCAAGAGACTTGACTTTGTGCCATATTATCGTCCGACCATGAACGCCGAGGGACATTGGAAAAGCTTAATCTAGGCCGTCTCTTCTTGAACGGCTTCAGATGGATGGATGCCAGCTTCGTGGAGCTGCTGACGGAGCGGGGCTGGCGCGAGGTCCCAAAGTCGCATTCTCTCGTCTTTCCGCATTTGCTCGAAGGCGGCACCCGACCTGCGGAGATTGCCCGGCGGGCCGGAGTTTCGCGGCAAGCGATTCATCAGGTCCTGCGCGATTTGCGCGGAAAGGGACTTGTCGAAATCAAGCCGGACCCGACGCATCGCCGGGCCAAGCTGGTGTTTCTGACCGCCCTGGGGAGAAGTTTCGACGAGGCGGTGGAAGAGGCGGCAAGCCGGATGGAAGGAGAGCTGGCGGAGCGTATTGGCGCGACTACAGTCAGCTCGCTGCGGACGGCACTTGAGTCTGAATGGGGCCCTCCGATGAAACGCGGCGGCGACTCGGACTAGTCGGTGTCCCATTTGGCCAAGAGCGAGGTTGCGGGCGCTAGACCGTCGTTGATGGCGAAACGCGCTCGCGAGCCTGTCATAAGCTATAGGCGGTTCGAGTGGGAGCGGAGCGCGCGAGTCCAACGGGAAATTGAGGCTTGAGCGACCGGCGAACGATCAGGGGAGATGAAGTGAACTCGAAAGGCAACAACGTGGGCTGGCCGCTAATGACGCCCATGCGTCAAGAATTCGACGTAACCACGGTGCCGGATCTGGAATCGGAACTTTCGATGCAGATCCGCGCGCGGCTTGCGAAATCGAAAATCGTCGACGGCGGATCGGTTGCCGTTGGCGTAGGCAGCCGAGGCGTTTCGCCGATTCGCCGGGTGGTTTCGACGATTGTTTCGGAACTGAAACTCGCCGGGCTGAAGCCCTTCATCGTCCCGGCGATGGGCAGCCATGGGGGCAGCACCGCCGCCGGGCAGCAGGACGTTCTTGAGCAGTACGGCATTTCGGAGGAGACTGTCGGTTGCGAGGTCCGCGCGACCATGGAGACCGATATCCTCGGTCGAACTCCGCAAGGCGTGACGATCCACGGCGACGCCAACGCGTATTCGGCAGACCATGTTGTGATCGTCGCTCGGGTGAAGCCGCACACCGACTTCAAGGCGGACATCGAGAGTGGTCTATGCAAGATGCTGTCGATAGGTCTCGGCAAGCGAAACGGTGCTGAGACTATTCACGCCGCCGGGCTCGCCGAGACGATTCCCGAAGCGGCGACGATAGCGATCGGCACCGGAAAAATCCTTTTTGGCGTGGCTCTTGTCGAAAATGCCCTAGACCTTCCAGCGGTCGTACGAGTTTCGGCGGACCATGAGTTTCAGAGCACTGATCGCGAGCTGCTCGTTTTTGCGAAGCGAATTCTCCCGAGGCTGCCGGCTGACTCGCTCGATTTTCTCGTCGTCGACGAAATGGGCAAGAACATCTCGGGAGCAGGGATGGACACCAATATTGTCGGGACGTGGCGGCTGCACGCCAGCAGCGTGCGCCAGCCCGACTATCGGTACCTGGCGGCGTTGCGTCTTACCCATGAGAGTAACGGCAACGCGTCGGGAATCGGCATGGCGGACTTCACCACCCGGGCGCTTGTCGACGCCATCGATTTCGAAGCTTCAAACATCAACGCGATCACGTCGCTGGTTACGACTTCGGTCCGCGTGCCGATCACCTTTGAGACAGACGAGATATGTCTTGAAACGGGAGTTTCGGTGGCGAACCGGCTTTCGCCGTCGGGCCCTCGCATCGGTCGGATAAAGAACACGATGGAGCTGGAGACGTTTTGGGTGACCGAGCCTGTTGCGGTCGAGTTGGAGCAGGCGGGGCGCGCCAAGCGGGACGGAGAGCCGCAGCCCTTCGAGTTCAATGCTGAAGGTCATCTGACGGACCTGTCGAGCTGATTTCACTTCGACAATCCGATTTCCGCGTCGGTAATTCTCCGGCGCGGGCAACGTAATTCTTGCTCACCGGACCCCGAAAAAATCGAAGTCTCGGATTGTGATATGTTTCACAAAACGGTATGAATAGGCAGCGAAATCTTGAGGTGAATCCAAGGTTGCCAGCGCAGACGGTAAAGACGGGTTCGAGCGGCCTATTCATAGCGCAGTTGGGGCGTTGCATTGGCGGCCCGCGCGAATTTTCGACGGAGGCGTTTCTGCCTGCTTTGTGAGTGTGTAAACTTCCTCGGACGCCGAATCGCTAGACGTACTGTTATGCGAATCGAGGGATAGCGAGCGCCGTGGTTTTAGAGAGACTGACCGAATCGGATTGGGTCGCGATCTCTTGGCTTATTGGACACTTGTGGGTGCTTGTGGTCATAGCGCTGGGAACGGCGGCGTGTTACGCACTTGCCCACGGAATCATCCCGTCCCTCGTCTATACCGGAGACATCGCGCCGAATGCCGCACGCCGCATGCGGATGCCCTTGTACGGCGCAATGACCGTGGGGCTGATCCTGATGGCTGTTGTCGTGGGCAGCGCCACGGTCCTCGCGCTCGACTTGCTGCCGGACTTGTATCCCCGGCTTGCGATCTAGTTGATGGAGTCGATTCGGGCGCTATTACCCCGATTAACATTTCGACAGTTGGCCGTATTGGGCGGAATTGGGGTTGTGCTGGGCGCCGGGGGAATTGCAACGGCGGCGGTGCTGATTTTCCTAGGAGCGAGGGGCGGAACGCTTCGACCCGCGCCGGAGCAGCCGATCGCGTTCGACCACGCGCGTCACGCCGGCGAGCTGGGAATACCGTGCGAGTTCTGTCACCGCGGCGTAGAGACTCAAGCCGCCGCGACGATCCCATCGCTGGAACAGTGTATGTTCTGCCACGCCGTCGTCGGCAAGGAGAATCCCGAAGTCCAGCTTCTGGCGGCACACTGGGAGGAAGGGCGAGCGGTGGACTGGGTAAGGGTGCATCGCCTGCCCGACCACGTGCGATTCGTTCACGAGGCGCATATCCTCGCCGGGCTAGAGTGTTCGACTTGCCATGGCGAGGTGCCGACGATGAAAGTGGTCAAGCAAGTCGAGAATCTGAACATGGGCATGTGCATGGCGTGCCACCGGGAGATGAGCGCCTCATTGGATTGTGCAACTTGTCACAAGTGAGCGAGAGAACCGTTGCCGCGGCTTGATCGGCGTCACTTCATAATTGGCGTAGTCGGCGCCGTCGGCGGCGGTCTTGTGGTCGGCTGCGCGAAGCCGGACCGTAAGTCACGCGTACAGAGCTTTGTTCTAGCTCCCGAGCAGTCGCTGCAGGGGCAGAACGTGTGGTTCGCCACAGCGTCGGCGCACGTGGATTGGGGTGAAAGCGTGGTGGTCCGGACGGTGGACGGCCGCGCTAAGAAAGTGGAAGGCAACCCCGAGTTTCCGATAAACCAGGGCAAGACGCACGTCAGATCGCAGGCGGGCGTGCAGTCGCTATATCACCCTGATCGCCTCAAGTGGCCGATGCGCCGCCGCGGCCGGGGTTCCGACGACTTCGAGCAAATTGGATGGCTCAGCGCACTGGACATCCTGGCGGAGAACTTCGGCCCTCCCAGAGACTCGGTTCTGATCACCGGGCGAATAGGCGGCACAACGGCCCGCATCGCGTCTTGGCTGATGAATTCGCTCGGCGGCCGTCATCTTGTATATGAGCCGCTCGAAACCACCGCACTCAGAGAGTCGTTACGGAAAGTGTTTGGCGTTGAGCAGACGCCGCACTTTGATATTGGAAACGCCCATTACGTGTTGTCGTTTGGGGCGGACTTCCTCGGCACTTGGGTCTCGCCGGTTCAATACAGCCTTGCCTACAGTCAATTCCGCCAAGGCGAGGGCAGGGAGCGCGGGCTCTTGACGCAGATCGAGCCAAGGATGTCGATGACCGGGTCCAACGCCGACCACTGGGTCTATGTGAATCCGGGCCACGAAGGCGCGGTGGCGCTCAGCATCGCCCATGTGATAGTCAGCGAGGGGCTTGTCGGCGAGGACGTTTGGGGCGCTGCGCTGGAGGCGGTCGGAGGCCGTGACGCGCTTGCCGGATATGCTCCCGAGACCGTGGCCAGCGCGTCCGGCGTTTCGGCGGAGACTATAAAGACCATCGCGCACGAATTCGCATCGCATCAGCCCGGAATAGCCATCGCGGGCGGCCCCGCGCTTGCTCACACGAATGGCTCGGATGCCGGCGCCGCCGTTCTGCTGCTAAACCGGATCGTAGGCAGTGCGGGCAATGCCGGCGGCGTGTTGCCGAACCCGGCTCCGCCGAGAGCCGTGCCGTTGCCATTGGGTCCGACTCCGTACAGCGAATTCGCGGCCCTTGCCGGAGCGGCGTCTTCGCAGTCGATATTTGTTTACGACGCAGATCCAGCCTACGGTTTGCCCGAAGCGGCCGGTTTCAAGAGGACGCTGACGGAGGCGGGTTTCGTAGTGAGCATGTCTACGTTCATGAACGAGACGTCCAGCTATGCTGATTTGATTCTGCCGGCCACTCACCCCTTCGAGGAGTGGGGCGACTTCGCGGTCGACGCCGCGAACGGCCGGCAGGTCATCGGATATCAGCAACCGGTGGTCACGCCGCAGACGGATGGCCGCAGCTTCGGAGACGTATTACTGGCAATCACTCCCGAGCTGACGGATGACGTGCTGGTGTCATCAGAGACCATGCATGAAGCGGTGCGGTTGACCGCGATCAATCTGTTCGGCGACCTTGATCCGACGATCTCCCCGGACGAGAACTGGATCGAGCTGCTGCGGCGGGGCGGATACTGGGAAGGCGGTGCGCAGCCGGGCCAGTTTGCAAGCTCGCCCGATTGGTCGATCGACTCATTGCAAGAGCCGTCGTTTTCCGGCGACGCCGCGCAGTTTCCGTTCCAGCTCGTTCCGTTCGAGACGGTTTCGGTCGGCGCGGGCGCGGAGGCGGTCAATCCTTGGCTTCAAGCGGCGCCCGATCCGTTGACTACAGTGACATGGACTACCTGGGTGGAGATTAATCCGCACACCGCTGAAAGACTTGGCCTGAAACGAGGCGACTTGGTTGACGTGATAGCGCCGACTGGTGAGAAGATTCGAGCGGGAATATATGATTCGCCGGTCGTGCCACCTGACGTGATGGGTGTTCGCGTGGGCGGCGGCCGCGAACAGGGCGGCAGGTGGGATGTTGGCCAAGGGGCCAAC
>JAPOVO010000257.1 GCA_026708165.1 Chloroflexota bacterium
TCATCTCCAATCCCGTTAAGAAACTTGCTTACGGCGTCTCTTATTTAGCTATCGACAAACAAATCGACCTTCCAGACTTGATGAAATCCGCTCTAGAAAGCGGCATTATGGATTCTAAGTGCCGCCGTTTGAGACTTTTGCAAAAAACGTCATTCCCACGAAAGCGGGACTCCAGAGCCGTAAAGCATACCTTGGCGGTAATTGGTTCATCTCCGCATCCCCTGACAGTTGGGAGATATGCAAAGGTCCCTGTTTACCAGATACGCTCAGCGCTTCCACTAAACCCGTATGCGGCCAACCTGCGCCGGCAAATCGCTTCTCCAATCACGCCCGGACTAGGCGTGCCTACAGTGCGGAGTCTCAAGTTCAGGCTTTGTCAGCAGCCGCCGCGTCGCCGGACCAGGCGCACTTCAGCCCCGTCGAGCGCTCCCCGCAGCGGCACCGATGGCTTGGCTACCACGACTTCCACGGTCTCAATGCGGTCGGAGATTCCCATCACCTCACCACATATCCGCTCCCCCAGGGCTTCGAGCAGGTTCGCTGGCGGACCCTCGACGACCTGCTTGACCACCGAGTAGACCTTGCCATAGTCGACGGTGTCCTCCAGCGAGTCCGAAGCGCCGGCTTGCGACAGGTCGGCGGTAAGCACAACATCCACGACAAAACGCTGCCCCAGCGTACGTTCCTCCGGCCTGTCCCCATGAAAGCCGAAGAACACCATGCGCCGCAGAGTTATCGAGTCCTCAGACACGATCGACCGGTTCCGTCAGCTCCGGCGCCACGTGGTGGATGCGGGACCGTCCTCCAACGTTACCCCCAGCTTGGCCAGTTCGTCGCGAATGTGGTCCGACACGTCCCAAACTCTCTGATTGCGAAGCTCGGAGCGAACGTTGACCAGAAGCTGAATCAGCGGCTCGACCTCACCGTCGCTGGTTGCGGTTGACGCAGGATCGAGACCCAGGACCGCGGCCAACTCTTGGAAGTCCTCCTTGGCCTTAGCGAGATTCTCCGCGTTCGATCGAGGCCCCAGACGGTTGATATCCCGGCCAAAGTCGTACAAGGCCGCGAGGGCGGCTGCTGTATTGAGATCGTCGTCCATCGCGCGCTCGAATCCGGCACGCGCCTTCACGCTCGCTTCCTGTAGCTCGCCGCTGGAATCTTCGTCGTGCTCACCCGGTCCGGCAGGCTGTGCGCGCAGCGCGCTCCACAGGCGTTCGTATCCCGCCGCCGCTTGTGGCATCGAGTCTTGCGAGAAATCGACCGGCGACCTGTACTTGGTCGAAACCAGATACAGCCGCACGACCTGGGGATTAAAGCTCTCGAACAGGTCTTCCAGGGTGACGAAATTGCCGGTCGAATGCCCCATCTTCTCCCCATTCACCCGCAGCACCGCCAGGTGCATCCAGACTCGCACGAACGGCGCCACGCCGAACCCGGCCTCGGCTTGCGCAAGCTCGTTTTCGTGATGCGGAAATATCAGGTCCGACCCGCCCCAGTGAACGTCGATCCGGGGACCTAGATGGCGGCGGATCATCGAGGAGCATTCGATGTGCCAGCCGGGCCGGCCGCGACCCCACGGACTGTCCCAATAGATCTCACCCTCTTTGTGACGTTTCCACAGAGCGAAGTCGCGAGGATCGCGCTTTTCGGGGTCAACGTCTACGCGCGCTCCTGCCATTGCGTCGTCCCCGGAACGCCCGGAGAGCTTGCCATATTCGGCCCAGCTGCTCACTTCGAAGTAAACGCCGGTCGACGTCTCGTAGGCGTGCTCTCTGTCGATAAGCTCCCTGATCGCCGCGATGATCTCGTCGATGTTCTCCGTCACCTTCGGATACAGGTGGGCGCGCAGAACGCCCAGCTTGTCCATCACGTCGAAGTAGGCCTGCGAGTTTTCCCGCGCCAGCTCCATTGGATCGCGGCCGGCGGCCTTGGCCCGCTCGATAATCTTGTCGTCGACATCGGTGAAGTTTTGGACGTGCTTGACCTTGAATCCTCGGTATTCGAGGTATCGTCGGAAAACGTCCGCGTGCACGAACAGCCGCGCGTGCCCGATATGCGGCTTGTCCTTGGGAGTCATGCCGCAAACGTAGACCGTTACGGCGTCTCCTAGCGGCTGGAGCGGTCGTTGCTGTCGCGTGGCGGTATCGAGCAAGCGCATGTTCGATGGACGACCTTTCGTGTCGGACCTCTCGAAGTCGAAATGAGATTTTAACGAAGGCTGCCCGGCTAACGCGCCCGGCTCGCGGCTCTCAGCAGCGCCACGGCGTGGCACGCGGCCGCCTCGCCCCTGCCGATCTCGCCAAGTCCTTCGTTGGTTTTGGCTTTGACGCTCACTGCCTCCGGTCCGATTCCCAGCGCGGCGGCGATCGTGTCCCTCATGGCCTCCACAAACGGGGAGATCTTGGGCCTTTCGAGAATCAGTGTCACGTCGATATTGCCCACCGCCCAGCCCCGGCTCTGGATCCGCTCGACTGCAAGCCTCAGCATTTCCAGACTGGCAATCCCCTCGATGGCGGGGTTCGTGTCGGGAAACATGCCTCCGATGTCTCCGAGCGCGGCGGCGCCGAGAATCGAGTCGATAATCGCATGCAGCACAACGTCGCCGTCGGAATGACCTATCGGTCCCTTGTCGGCGGGCACGATCACCCCGCCCAGCACCATCTCTCGACCCGATTGCAGACGGTGCAGGTCGTACCCTACTCCCACCCGGTTCTCTGACACTTCGGAGTGTTACGCCTTCTGCCTCGAACGAAGCCGGTCGACGATCAACTGGGCCGCCTCCAGATCATCGGCTGTGGTGATCTTTATGTTGGAATAGCTGCCCTCGAAGACCGCTACCGCATGTCCGATTTCTCTCAGTACGGACGCCTCGTCGGTGAACCCATCCAGTCGGTCGCGCAGACGCTCGTGCGCCGCTAGGAGCGAATCCAGCCGGGCGATCTGCGGAGTCTGGGCCATCCATACGCTCTCGCGCCGGGGAGACTCGGTGATGATGCCCGCGTCATCGCTGATCTGGATGGTATCCGTCGCCGGAACGGCGGCAATGGCTGCGCCGGAGGCGCAGGCTGTTTCGAGGCCGCGGGTCACTATGTCGGCGGTGACGAAGGGCCGCGCGCCGTCGTGCACGACCGCCCAGGCGAATCCACCTTCCGAAGCTGCCCTAAGCCCATTCAACGTTGACCAGGCCCGGCTCGGTCCGCCCTGACACACCCTGAATTCCGACCGCCGCACGGCCGCGCGGCCAACACCCGCCAGAAGCCCGTCATCTCCCTCTGGCGAGACTAGTTGAATGGCGTCGATTTCGGCGCACGCGTCAAGTGCCGACAGCGACCACTCCAAAACTGACCTTCCGTCCAGGCGCGCCTTCATCTTGTCGATTCCACTCATGCGCACCGCACTTCCTGCGGCAAGCACCACGGCGACCACCGTTTCGCGTTCTCTAATCAAGACCCGCCTCGAACGCTTCGTTCAGATCGTGGACGGCAACGGCTCCGTTGGTAGAACCATCGGCAAGTGATTTGGGAATCAGGCATGTTCCGAAGTTCATGCGGATTGCCTCTTCCAGTCGCCGCTCGCCCTGTGAAACCGAGCGGACTTCGCCAACAAGCCCGATTTCTCCAAATGCCGCGACGTCCGGCTTTATGCGGCGGCCGCGCAGGCTCGACGCAATCGCCAGCGCGACCGGTAGATCGACGGCTGGCTCGCTCAATCGAAGTCCGCCCACGACGTTTACGTATACGTCCTGGTCGAAGAGACTCGCGCCCGCCCTCTTTCCTAGCACCGCAACCATCATTGTCAGCCGGTTGGAGTCGTATCCCGTCGCTAGCCGTTTCGGCAGCGAATACACGGTACGGCTGACGAGCGCCTGGACTTCAACCATTATCGCGCGCGACCCCTCGATTGTTATCGCGACGGCCGACCCGGGCGCCGACTCGCTGCGTTCCGACAGGAAGACCGAGGAAGGGTTGGGGACTTCGGCTAGACCGGTACCTGTCATCGCTAAGACTGCCACCTCGTTGGTGGAGCCGAACCGGTTCTTTACCGTTCGCAGGAGGCGGTAGGCCGAACGCGACTCGCCTTCCAGATACATCACCGCATCGACCAGATGCTCTAGGGTACGCGGCCCTGCTATGTTGCCTTCTTTGGTTACGTGTCCCGCGATCAAGACGGGAACATGAGACTCCTTCGCATATCTAAGCAGCTTGTTCGCGCTCTCCCGGACCTGCGCCATGCTGCCGGGAACCGAACCCAGATCGTCAACCCGCGCGGTCTGAATCGAATCGACTATAAGGAGGTTCGGCCGCATCTTCTCCGCCGCGGCGATGACGCTGTCGACTTCCACTTCTGGAAGGACGGAAATGTTGCGTCCCGCGATGTCGAGCCGGTTTGCCCTCAGCCTCAACTGGTGCGGAGATTCTTCGCCGGAGACGTACAACACTGAATCGCCGTCCCGCAGGCCGTTGGCGATCTGAATTAGAAGGGTCGATTTGCCGATGCCGGGGTCGCCGCCGAGCAGGCAAAGAGATCCTGGGACCAGGCCGCCCCCAAACACTCGCTCAACTTCCGGTAACCCGAAGCGAACTCTCGAATAGTCGATGGACTGGACGTCGCCGAGCCGTACGGGTTCAATCAAGGCGGCGTCGCCCGCGCCTCGACTACCTCCGGAGACCCGCGACTCTTGCAGAGAGTCCCACGATCCGCAGTCAGGACAGCGTCCCGCCCATTTGGGGGTCGAGTGCCCGCACTCCCGGCAGACGAAAGCCGTCCGCCGACCGGGCACGGCTCAGGCTCCGACCGGTTCTCTGGTCTCCGCTCGGAGTTCGTCGCCGTCGCGAACTACCCTGATCTTCTCACCTGGAGAGAAATGTCCCGAAAGCAGGTGATCGGCGAGCGAATCTTCGACCATTGTCTGGATGACACGCTTCAGCGGTCTGGCGCCGAAATCCGGGTCGTACCCTTTTTCGACCAGCAGAGCCACGGCCTCGGGCGTCATCTCTAGTTCCATGTCGTGCTCGGTAACCTGTGCGTGCACGCGCCTCAGTTCGAGCTCGACGATCTGTACCATGTCCGCCCTGTTCAGCGAGCGGAAGACCACGGTGGCGTCGACTCGGTTCAGGAACTCAGGCCGGAAGGCCTTCTTGAGTTCGCTGAGCACCTTTGCCTTCATGGTCTTGTAGCGGTTTTCTTCGCTTTGCTCGGTATCGCCGCCAACCTGAAAGCCAAGCTGCACGTCGCGCTTGATGAGCTGCGCGCCTATGTTCGAGGTCATCAGAACGATGGTGTTGCGGAAATCCACGGTGCGGCCGTGCGCATCGGTCAGTCGGCCGTCGTCCATCAACTGGAGCAGGATGTTGAAGACCTCCGGGTGCGCCTTCTCGATCTCGTCGAACAAGATCACCGAGTACGGTCGCCTCCGTACGGCCTCGGTAAGCTGCCCCGCTTCGTCGTAGCCGACGTAGCCCGGCGGCGCTCCCACCAGCCTGGAAACTGAGTGCCGCTCCATGTACTCAGACATGTCGATACGCACCAGCGCGTCCTGGCTGCCGAACATGAAGTCCGCCAGCGCGCGCGCCAGGAGCGTCTTGCCCACGCCCGTCGGCCCCATGAGAATGAACGTTCCGATGGGCCGGTTCGGGTCCTTCAGTCCGGCGCGGGCGCGCCGCACAGCCTTGGCGATAGTGTTAACCGCCTCGTCCTGGCTCACCACCGTTCGATGCAGCTCTTCTTCCATGTGCAGGAGTCGCTTGGATTCCTGTTCGGCAATCCGCGAAACGGGAATCCCTGTCCACACTGAAACGACGTTCGCAACGTCCTCTTCAAGGACCTGCGGCAAGCTCTCCGTGCGCTTCCTCGTCCATGCCGATTCGAGCCTTTCGGCCATGGCCCGCAGTACTTTTTCTTCGGAACGAAGTTGGTCGGCGCGCTCGAAATCGCTGTTGGTGATCGCGGCGTCCTTCCTGCCGATAACGTCTTCCATTTCGCGCAAGACTTTCCGCAGTTCCTCGGGTGCCGATCCCGCGCGGATCTTTACCTTGGCCGCCCCTTCGTCGATCACGTCGATGGCCTTGTCGGGCAGGAACCTGTCCGTCACGTAGCGTCCCGCCAACTCCGCCGCCGCCACGATTGCCTCTTCGGTTATTTCAACCTTGTGATGATCTTCGTAGCGGTGCTTTACGCCCTTGAGTATGTCGATGCTCTCTTCGATCGTGGCCTCGCGGACTCGCACCGGCTGAAACCGACGTTCTAGGGCGGCGTCGCGCTCGATGTGCTTTCGGTATTCGTCGGCGGTCGTGGCCCCAATGCATTGCAGCTCGCCGCGGGCCAGCGCCGGCTTGAGGATGTTCGCCGCGTCCACCGCGCCTTCTGCCGCGCCGGCTCCGACCAGCGTATGCAGCTCGTCGATGAAGAGCACGCATTCCCTGGACGACTTGATCTCCTCGATCACCTTCTTTAGCCGCTCTTCGAACTCGCCTCGGTATTTGGTGCCGGCGACAAGCGATCCGATATCGAGAGTAAGTAGCCGCCTGTCCTTGAGACTCTCGGGAACGTCGCCGCGCACTATCCGCTGGGCCAGCCCTTCCGCTATAGCAGTCTTGCCCACGCCGGGATCGCCCACGAGCGCCGGGTTGTTTTTGGTGCGCCGACTCAGAATCTGGATAACGCGTTCGATTTCATTCTCGCGGCCGATAACCGGATCGAGCTCGTCGCGGGTCGCCGCCATCGTTAGGTCGATGCCGAGAGTGTCCACGAGCGGCGTCTTGCTGGAACGCTTGCCCCCCTGTTGAGACGACTCCAGGCTGCCGTGGCTAACCACTTGAACTACCTGCGCTCTGACCTTTTCGAGGTTAACGCCCAGGCTTTCCAGAACTCCCGCGGCTATTCCCTCACCCTCGCGGACCAGACCTAGCAGCAGATGTTCGGTGCCTATGTAGTTGTGTCCCAGACGGCGGGCTTCTTCCACGGCAAGCTCGATCACACGCTTCGCCCGCGGAGTCAGGTTTATGTCGCCGACGACCATGCGCTCGCCCCGGCCAATGATGAACTCGACTGCGCTGCGGACCTTGTTCAGTTCGACGCCCAGATTGCTGAGCACCCGCGCGGCTATGCCTTCGCCCTCCCGAAGCAGCCCCAGCAGAAGATGCTCGGTCCCTATGTAGTTGTGATTGAAGCGGGTGGCCTCGTCCTGCGCGTAGACTAGAACCTTCTTCGCCCGCTCTGTGAACTTGTCAAGTCTGTCGTTCAACGAACGCTCCCACGACTGTGCCCCGCCCTGCTGCGGGGGCAGCCAATCAATTATCGCTAATTGTTGGCCGCTTCGCCTCTTAAGTCTTCAGCTTTCTTTGCTTCGGCAGACGTTACCCCGGCGTCGTCGCCGGTCTTCAGCCTCTTCGCATAGTGGGCTGCGCCCGGGGTGTCGCCGGCTCATCGGACATCCGAAGTGCCGACCACTATTCCCTCGCCTGAATCGACTCCATCGTAGTCATCGAAACCGCGCCCAGCCGCCTCGGCGGGCACTAGCCTGATTCTCCGCCGTTCCGTCTGAACACTCAGGACGCGAAAGTCCAGAGTCTGCCCCTCGTACATCGAAAGCATGGATTCCTCGTCCAGGTCGGACGCGTGGGCAAGGCCCTCGACGCCTTCTTCCAGACGCACGAATACACCAAACGGGGCCAGCTTGGTAACCGTTCCTTCGACCACCTGTTCCGAAGCGAGCCGCTCCTCCAGAGCGTCCCACGGGTCTTCCAGCGCCCGACGAATGCTCAAGGCGATCTTCTTTTCCTCACGGTCGAGCGCCAGGATATAAACGTCCACCTCTTGGCCGGGCCTCAGGACCTCCGTAGGACTGTTTACCCTGCTCCAGGACAGTTCTGAAATGTGCGCCAGACCGTCGGCTCCGCCGAGGTCGATAAAGGCCCCGAACGTCGCCAGGTTGCTCACGATCCCCTTGCGAATCTGGCCGACCCGCAATTCTTCCAGAAGTGTCTCTCTGCGCTCCGAGCGCAAGTCGCGCTGTGCCGCGCGCTCGGACAGGATGAGCCGGTTTCGACGCCGGTCCATCTCGATGATTTTCATCTGCAGCGTCTTGCCGACAAGTTGCCCCAGACGCTCGGCTATATCGTCCCGGCTGTCCTCACTCGACGAGGGCGCGAGACTCACCAGTTGCGACATGGGAACGAAGCCGCGCGGTCCAACCCCAACGAGAACGCCGCCCTTGTTGAACTCGGTTACCTTGGCTTCGATGATCTTGCCCTCGTTGTAGATTGCTTCGGTCTCGCGCCATTGCTTTTCCTGCATTGCGCGCCGAAGCGAGAGCATCGCGGCCCCCTCGCCTTCGGGCTGCACCACGTAAACCGGGATTATCTCGCCAATGGTCAATTGCGGCCGCTCGTCCATGACGTTGGGATCGTACAGCTCGCGGCCCACCACCACGCCTTCCGACTTGAGACCGACGTCTATCATCACCTCGTCGCCCGAAACGCGGACCACGGTGCCGTCTATGACTTCTCCCCGGCGGAGAATTCTTACCTCGTGGTCGCCGCTTTCGAGGAGCGACTCCATCGATTCGAGCTCCGGCATCTCGGTCACCGGGGGCGTTGCTGTGTCTGTATTGCTGACTTTAAGTTGCCTTTATCTGCTTTGAAACGAGCGGGAACTCAACGTCAATCCGTCCTAACGAAGAACTCCCAAGCCTAGGAAGTATACGGGAGCGCGGAAATACCGGTAAAGCATCTAAGCCACACGAGAACATCGAACCGAGGTGTCAGGCATAGCGAATTCGTTGATCGACCGCCTCCCGCACGTAGACCGGCAGCATCTTCAAGTCCTCCACCACTACTCCCGAGCAAGACCCCAGGCGTTTGCCGCTTAGCTTGGGTTGGTATGCCTGCTGGAACTCGGATTCGACCACGCCCACGCCAAATGCCAGCACTTTCATGCGCTGCTGCTCCGAGCTGTTTCGGTTCTTTCTGTCCAGGTCGATCAACGCGCGGCGCAGTTCAGCCGGATCGCTGCTTATCCCGTCCGTAATCACGAAGATGCTCCTGAGCCCCTTCTGCCGCGAGCAGTTCTCGATTGAAGCGTTCAGCGCCGCCGAATCGTCGGTGTCCTTGTGGTCGAGTTCATACAACTTTCGGAATATGGCGCTGTGATCATTCGGGTGATAGTCGCGCATGGACCTGAACTTGGCCCTGGACGGGCTCTTCGGAAACTCGATCAGCGACGTCACCTCGCTGCTGAACGCGGTCACCTCGAACGGGATCGCCAGGCGCTCGTGGATTTCGATGAAGAGAATCGCCGTTTCGACGAGACGGTCGAACTTGCGCGTTGGGTAGCCCTTCTGGACCATGCTTCCGCTCACGTCCAGAAGTATCGATCCGGCGAAGTCGCGCTGCCGGTCCTCTCTCGGGATTCTTACCCCGCGCAGGAAGGCCGCCGACGGATCGGTTGCCAGCTTTTCCGGGTGCTCCATGTCTATTTCGCCCTGGTCGCCGCAGCGCTGCTTGCGGGGCCGCCGCATCGCTTCCGTCGCTCCGTGACGGCGGCGGTCCATCAGTTCGGCCAGACCCGGCCGTCGGCCGTCTCCCTCGATCGTTTCCGTGATTTTGTCTTTCAGATTTTCCACCGCTTCGAGGTAATCGAATTTCGTGTAGTCGATCCGCTCCTCGGTTGACCGCCTGAGTTGCTCCACTACAGACGCGCTGACTGGTTCGATTGATCGCCTTTCCGCCTCCGTCGGCGCGCCGCGTCGCACCAGTCCCGGCCTCGCTCCCGCCCTCATGCGCATCCTCACGCTCTCGGCCGTAACCTTCGAGAGAGTCTTCATCTGCTTCGGAGGGGTGTTTGAGCCTCCAACCGACACGCCCCAGGCCGGTCCTGCTCCCGGCAGCGATTCCACATCCTGCGGCGCCTCGTCTTCCGGTTGACCGGGTGAGTCGTCATCCGGTTCCTGGCCCGGCTCTTTCGACTCACCATGGTATGGGTCGTCGGGGTCCCACTGATGGACAAGCTCGGCGTACGCCGGAAGCACCTTCTTTTCCAGCGTCGTCAACATGTCGTCGATGTCGTCGGAGTCTGCCGCGTCGACGATGTGCTTCCAGGTCCGCTTCACCGCCTGTGAAACCGCGCCCGGCGGTGCCGGTTCCTTGTTCAGGTTCAGTTCCGGCCAGTTCGATTCGATCCACTTCAGCGTCAGTGCGTCCACGTAGGCGTGATGCGGCGGACGGTGGCGGTCCAGATCGAGCCCCGGCGGGAGCCGTAGATCATCCTTCGCGTGCAACTCCGGCTCGTCGGAATAAAGCGCCTTGAAAAAGACCTCGGAACCCGGATACCGCCGCAAATGCAGACGGTTGACCCGCATGTCGTTGACCGTGTTGACCAGCAGCTGGGCCGAAGGCGCGCTCAATCCATGCCGCGAGGCTCTTCGCAGCCACTTCGCTACTTCGGCGGACCCGCCCGTGCCGGTGAACCTGGCCTCAGCCGCCTCGTGACACACTGCCCCCACCATCCGCCATACGTTCCATTCCGTCAGCAGGGTTTGCGGATACAGAATCAGGTTTTGCGACGGTATGTACGACCACCAAGACCCTGGCAGCAGGGTCACCGGCAGATCGCCGAGGATCAGTCGACCGGCGAGCTCGAACTGGGCGGCGTCGAAGTACTGATTCTCGACGCTGACTGGCGCTTCCTGAGTCACGAAGGCCCCATCCCCAGTCCGTAGTTGATAAGCACCGGCTCCAGCACGCGCTGAATTTCCGGCGGCGCGCCCTCCAGCGCGCCCCGGCGATACCAGCCGGTCAGCTCGCCGCTCGAGCGGGAACCCTGCACCATCGCCGCCATTTCCGCCGTGGTGAGCGCCGTCCGCTCGGCCACTGTCGCGGCGAGATCGGCGGGTATGTTCGACAGGCTGCCGTCGAATCCAGCGTCGGTGGTTCCGGCGAGTATTTCTCGCGACACGGCGGCGAGCTGGATCATCCCGGACGTGCATTCCCGGCTTATCCGGTCGCCGCCTAGGTACTCAAGAATCGCTGTCTCTTCGCTGGGAGGCGGATAATCGATCGCCACTACCGCGCCGAACCTGTTTTCAACGCCTTCGTTGAGCGGCTTGACCCCGGGACCGTCCGCGTATCCCGTCGCGATCATGCGGAAGTCCGGGTGAGCGCGAATGGCCGACCCGTCGGGCAGGGTCACGAGTCCTCCCTTGTCGAATAGTCCGTTGATGATCGAGTGAACGTCGGGATACGCCATGTTGTATTCGTTGATGATTACGAACAGGCCGTCCCGGACCGCCTGCATGAACGCCTGGATGCTCCAGCGAGTCGCTCCTCCCTGAAGCTGCCGGACAGCCGTTAGGTCGCCCTTGGCGGTCTCGCCGGTGAACGAAAACTCCACCGCTCGCAGACTCCAGAGACGCGCTATCGTTCGCGCGATTGCCGATTTGCCGCAGCCCGTGGGGCCTCTGAGAAATACTGGATAGCCGGCCAGCAGCGCTCCCTGAGCCAGGCGGATCGCGGACCATGAGGAGCGGGTAAGACACGGAAGCGCGGCCCGGGACGAAGGAACGCTCCCCAAGGGCGTCGGGAAGTTGAGTCCGTGCTCTTCGCGGAGCCGCCTTCGCACGTCGGCCAGCGCGACCGCGTCGACTATCCGCTCGCCGTCGGGACCGGCTGCCGAAAACTCGGGCGGGGAACCCACCCGCCAGACGATGTGCGCCGCGCTGCCGTCCGACAGTCTGATTTCTTCCGTTTCGTCGCCTTCGTGCGTTTCCGGCGGTCTTGAGATCGGCTCGAGCTGCATGGAGCCGGGCAGCGGGACCGCCTCGCCGGAATCGGGCAAGTCGGGCGGCAGCAGGGCGCGATTGAAAGCGTCGCCGTAAGCGGTCGACGCTCGGACCGTGCCAAGCGACGCACGCGTCATCTGGAACGTCTGCTTTTGCATCTCCGGCGGGGCGATGGTCAACACGGCCCGTTCTCCTACCTCGGCCAGCGGCATCCCGCTGATCCGGGCCAGTGACAGCCAGTGCACCAGCGTTCTGGTTGAGACCCGGTCGCGCATCTGGCCCCCGATTTCCTCGTGAGTCCTTAACACGTCGGCAAGCGCGACCATCCGCTCGCAGATGGTCGGATTCGCCTTCAGGCCCAGATCGGCAAAAATCCGCTGACGGTCGAATTCGAACTTGAGGGCTTCCGCCTCTTCCTTGGGCGGCAGAAATGTCATCGGAACGTTGCCTAGGCCCAGGCCGAATCGTCGTTGCAGCGACCGGCCGATCTCCATCGTCCCTATGTAGTCGGGGTTGGCGGTCGCGATGATCCCGAAGTTCTCGTGCAACTCCACTTCCACGTTGCCCGTTTCAAGCCCGGAAAGAACGATCCGGCCGGTGTCCATCGCCTGAGTCAATACGCTCAGCAGGTCCGGCGGGAGCATGTTTATCTCGTTGATTATCAAAATCTTGCCGACCAGCATCGCCTCGGCCGCGGGGCCAAGTGCGCTGATCGTCGACTGACCGCCCTCCCCCGCCTCCACCTCGGTACGTCGGAAGAAATCGGCCAGTGTGGTGTCACCGCTGAAATTCAATTCGACGAACGGCTCGCCCGCGACATAGCAGAACGTCTTCGCCATCGTCGTCTTGCCGCACCCCGTCGGACCGGTTAGGAGAATGAACGTAGGCACGCGGTCGTTCGCAGAGATGTCCGCCATGCGCTCCAGCACGTCCGCCATGCTGGTGGTGATGTGCAGAAAGACCTCGTTGATGCGCGCCATCGATCCGGCAAGATCGCTGTCGATGTTGCTCCATGCTTGGGCGCTTGCCGACGACCGGCTATCCCGCTGCGCCGGTTCGCGCAATCGCCGCCTCGCAAAGCTCCGACCGCGAATCTCGAACTCGCCCCCGGAGACGCTGACCAGCGGGCCGAGTTGTAGCTCATCGACGCTGCTCGGAGCGGATTTCACATCGCGGGCTGATGGAGCGGTCTGTTCCCCAGTCCCGCCGAACAGGTTTCTAAATACGTTTCTCAAGTAATAAGGACCGTAAGCGTTAGGGCTGCGTCATCCATGTCACCGGTCGGAACGTGAGTATATAGATCGGACTTCCCGTCATTGCCGCGTAGAGCCTACCCCGTACTTGACACGGGGCCGCAATCCAGTGTCGCGGAAGATAAGCTCGCCCGTTCGTCCTAAGCCTGCCTTCCCTGAGCTTGTCGAAGGGTCGACGGGCGAACGACCTCCGAGCCCCTCTCCCACAATTCCGGCGCGAGCTGAAATCCAGCCCTGGGCGTGTCCCAATCGATCCGAACAGCCCCTAGTGCGGCGAACCCCACTGTGGCGGTCGAGAGAGCTTTCGGGTCTCCTGCGTGATCACGTCGACAACCGCCGGCTGCCCCTCGCGGGTCGCCTTGATGGCGCGCTCGTATGCGGGGCGCAGTTCGCCGGGCTCGGTGACTCGTTCCGTGTGGCAGCCGAGCGCCGCCGCGACTCCCGCGTAGTCTCCGGTCTGGGTTGACGTTCCGTAGTGCTTGATCGCTTCGGGGATCGCTCGGTCGTAGCCGCTGAACACCGAGTCGTGCTTTATCACCGTCATTATCGGCGCCCGCTCGCGGACCGCCGTCTCCCAGTCCATGCCGGTCATGCCCACCGAGCCATCGCCCATGACGTTCACCACCAGCTTGTCCGGGTTTGCGAGCTTGGCTCCCATGGCCAGGCCTATCGAGAAGCCAAGCTGCGAAGACTGCCCCCAGCCCAGATAGCTCCGGGGGACTGTCGACTGATAGAAGACGCTCTGAATGTCGCGAGACGCGCCCGACTCGTGCGTGATCATCGTGGTGTCGGGATCGACCGTGTTCCACAGTTCGCGGAACATCCGGTAGCCGTTGACAGGTGACGTATCGTCGCTGAATAGCGGCTCGTATTCTGCAAACCACGCTTTCTTGGTGGAGGCGATCACGTCCGCGTTCCTGGTGCGCAACCCGTTCTGGCCGTTGACGCCGAGTCGGCGCAGCTCCTCGGCAACTTCTGCCAGAAACAGCTTCGCGTCGGCCACCACAGGCAAGTCCGTCGGGTATTCCTTGCTCAAATCGACCGAATCGATGGTAGCGTGGACGATTGTCTTGCCTTCCGGTACTCGCGGTGTGAACGGCGCCCTGCTCAAGCTGCTTCCCACGGCGAACAGCAGGTCGCATTCGTCCAGAAAGTGGGCGGCCATGTAGGTCGACGAATACGCCCCGACCCCGGCGGACAGCTCGTGGCCTTCTGGGAAGGCGCTCTTGCCTTGCAGCGTCGTCATTACCGGCGCGCCGCTCAGTTCGGCAACCGTTTGGAGCTCCTCCGAAGCCTCGGCATACAACACGCCCTGTCCGGCCCAAATCAGTGGGCATCTTGCCGCCAGCAGCCGCTCGGCGGCCTCGCGCGCGGCCCCGGGTTGCGGCGCCGGAAGCATTCTCGGAATCGGTTTGTGCGTGATTTCCCCTGGGTACTCCGCCGCGCACACGTCTATCGGTAGTTCCAGCAGCACCGGCTGCGGCCGCCCCGATCGCAACGCCGTGAAAGCTTGCCGCAGCTTGGGCATGATCTGCTCGGTCGAGATGACCTTCTGCGCCATCTTCGTTGTGTTCGAATAGTTGGCAACGCTGTCGAACGTCGGCGCCGTCGCCAGGTTGCGGACGTTCGTGTAGCCCGGCAGCACCAGCACCGGAGTCGAATCGGTGAAAGAGTGCGCTACTGCTGCAAATGCGTTCTCCGCCCCGGCAAGTTGCTGAATCGTGAAAACCCCCAATTGCCGTCCGTTGGTCGACCGGGAGACGCCATCGGCCATGTTTCCTGCCACTCGTTCCTGCCGCGACGTGATAACGCGAATTCCCGCAACCGCCATCGCGTCCAGCAGCGGTGTGGCCGGATAGCAAAACGCCTTGTCCACCCCCTCCATCTTCAAGACCTTTATGATGGCATCGGCTCCGGTCATTCGATCAATCCTCCTCGACCACCAGGCGGCGCCCCGCTGTTCAGGGTTCAGCCCCTTTGACGGAATCTCTTGGGCATTGAATAACGTAAGCTAACAGGCTGAAGCATCAGAATCGAATCGACGCGCGGCGACGGTGGCCAATGTCAACCTCCAAGCAGAAGCCATGACCGGGATATTCACCGACCCGCTGGACAAGGCGGCCCACATCCACGAGGTGCAGGTCAGGCCGCTCAGGGTCAACAGGGACCCCAGGGGGATACTCGTCGAGACGCTCAGGGCCGACTGGAGCGACATCTTCGATTCGGAGCGTCTTCCCTTCGCGCAGACCTATTACTCCATCACCGAGCCGAATGTCGCACGCGACGAGACCGAGTGGCATGTCCATCAATACCAGGAGGACAGGTTTGCCGTGCTCTCCGGCGACCTGGTGATCGGGCTCCACGATCCACGCCCCGATTCTCCGACCACCGGAGTGGTCAATCTGTTCCTGCTCGGCGAATCGCTCGGCGACTACGGTCAGGTAGCCGTTTTGATTCCTAAGCGTGTCCATCATGGATTTGTGGTCGGGCCGGACCGTCCCGCTCTGCTGACCAACTTCCCCACCAGGATCTACGACCCCGGCGACGAGGGCCGCATACCGTTCGATCAGGTCGATGCCCGCATGTCCGACGGTACCGTGTTCTCATGGGACCTGGTCAGAAAGGCGCTCGACGCTCCCACTACCAACGGCTGACCGACAACGCGGAAGTGGCCAATCGCCTCGCCCGTAGGGGCGGTTCGCGAACCGCCCTCCTTGAACGGTGAAGCCCGTCACTCCGCCAGTCCCCTATCGTCATTCCCGCGAAAAGCCTGCCTCGAACTTGA
>JAPOVO010000123.1 GCA_026708165.1 Chloroflexota bacterium
TCTGTGCCGATGCTCCTTCTTTCGCCGCTCGCCGGGGTTCTCGCCGACCGGATCGACCGAAAGCGAATGCTGATCGCCACACAAGGCTTCGCAGCCACTCTCGCGTTGGTGATGGCCGCGCTCGTCTTTAGCGATCTGGTTCGCCCCTGGCACCTTCTCGCCTCTGCCGGGATATCAGGAATCGTGATCGCCGCCAGCGTTCCTTCCCGCTACGGCCTGACCGCCCTGGTCGTTCCGAAGGCCTATCTGGCAAACGCTACCGCGCTCCATGCGACAACCTCAGGCGGGTCCCGAATCCTGGGACCGCAGATCGCCGGAATGCTGATAGCCGCAGTCGGAGCCGGAGCGTCCTACCTGATTCAAGCCGCGACATTCATTTGGGCTCTATTCAACTTCCGCCGCGTCCCCACCACCCCGGTCAAGCGTCCACGATCATCGGAGAGTTTCCTCCAGAATCTGCGAAGCGGAGCCTTACTGGCGGTTCGCGACCCCCGACTTCGCGGCGTTTACCTCGTAGGACTCCTCTACGCGGCGTTCATCTATCCATATACCCAGTTTCTGCCCGCCATCGCCAGCGACGTTCTGAAGATCGGCGCGGCGGGCTTGGGAATGCTCATGGCTGCCAACGGGATCGGAGGAGTCTTGGGCGCGTTCATAGCCGCTGCGGCTTCGGGCTTTCGAAGACGCGGTCTGTTACTGCTGGCGAGCGGCCTGACGACCTCGACAGGAGTGCTTCTCTTCTCGCTTTCCAACACCCTTTGGCTGTCGTTGGCTTGTCTTATGCTCGCCGGAATGGGAGGGGGCTTGATAATTGCCACCAGCTCGGCCATTACGCAGTTAATAGTTCCAGACGAATTCCGAGGGCGTATGAGTTCGCTTCAACTGGTGATTTGGGGCACGATGCCGGTTGGCACGATTCCGCTCGGGGCAATCGCCACTGCGGCAGGCGCGCCCACCGCCTTGACGGTGTCCGGCGCCGTTGGCTTGTGTCTGGTCGCTTTCGCCATAGCCGGGCTACCCAACGTTCGCCGGCTGCAATGTTGAGTTATGCGCTAAACCACCATACCCACGGCTTGCTGGTCACGGTGATGAAATAACAGGCAAGCGACTTTAAGACGCAGACCAGCAAGATGTGAAGCTATGCCAGCTAGATTCGATGCTTGCCAGTATTCTCCGGCGGGACGCCGTACTACCTAGCGATGACTCAGAACGCTCGACGAAACTCGCAGTCTGGGTGTTGCGTCCCAAGCCGCATCGCCGTTCAAGATCCTAGGCACGATCCAGAAGCCGTGGCGCGCCGCCAGCGAGTTCACCAGCTCAAGCGCCATAAACGCCATCTTTTCGGAAGACGTAGGATCGGCCGGAGCGATCCACACATAGGCGTCCTCTTCATCGACCTTGTCCAGGTCGACCGTCCCCCTGGCACCCGGCCAGGTGCTTGTCAGCTCGTCCGCAATGCGCTGCGCGATCCGGCGCACCTCATTACGCCCGCCATACGTGCCACGCGGCCTCTTTCGGGTCAACTGACCGTCCTTTCGAAACTCGTCACTGCGCTGTGAACGTGTCCACCAACCTGAGTCGATCGCCGATACTGATGATACTCCACAGGGTCGTTGTCAGGAGGTAACGGCGATTCTATCACTACAAACTCCACACCTGTCTAGCCTGCAATTACTGTTCGTCGAACCTCGAACTCGCCGCATCTCGAATGTGTCCGCTAGGAGTCTTTATTTCGGCAGTTCCCGCAGACTCCCATAACTTCGATCCGCTCGGAAACATACTGGAATCCGGTGGCATCTTCGACGGCCGCGCGCTGCGCGGGGTCCAAGTTGAGCTGGAATTCCATAATGTCGCCACACCCTTGGCAAATGATGTGCTGGTGCCCCGGCTTGTCGACGACCGGCTCGAAATGCGCATGTTCCTCGTCAAATCGATGATCCTGTACAAGTCCCTCCGACTTCAGCAGCGCCAGCGTCCGATACACCGTGGACAAACTGATTCTCGGATCGATCGTTCGGGCCCGACGGTATATTTCATCGGCGTCGGGATGGGACCGTCCCTCATCCATTATCGAAGCGACCAGCTTACGCTGCTCTGTTATCCGCACCCCTGATTCGAGGAGGGCCCTGAGCACGCCGCCGTTTTTGGATTCGGAGCTCAAATCAATCCTTCCACGCGAGCCTTTCGCCTAAATCGTACCGTGCTGATAGGCGTAAGCCATAAGCGGGAATCCGAGACGTAACTCTTCCTCAACTGCCCCTGCGGCTAGGGGTAGAGTCCCCGTACGCTGGCGGCCTCCGCAACCCGGCGAATCGCAAGCATGTATGCGGCGGTTCGCAGGTCGCAATCTTCTTGAAAGTGTAGCTCCCAGACCTCCCCGAATGCCCGTCGCATCATACTTGCCAGCCGCTCACTAATCTGGCTGTCGGTCCAAAAGAACCCCTGCAAGTCCTGCACCCATTCGAAGTACGACACGCCAACGCCTCCGGCATTGGCCAGAATATCCGGCGCTATGACGGTCCCGGCGTCTAGCAGTATCTCTTCGCCACGTGGCGTGACGGGGCCGTTGGCGCCCTCGGCGACCAGCTTTGCCCTCACCGATCCGGCGTTGCGGCTGGTTATCTGTCCTTCTATGGCAGCGGGGACGAGAATGTCCACGTCCAGCGTGAGCAACTCTGAGTTGGTAATCGCATCCACGCCGGGCATATCTCCCAGCGGCATGAGTTCCCCGACGGCAGCCCGCACTCGATCGGCGTCCAATCCACGGTTGTTAAACGCACCCCCGGTGCGGTCGCTGACTGCTACCACACGGGCACCGACTTCGGTAAGGAAGTCGACAGCTCCCATGCCCACGTTACCGGCACCCTGGACGGCCACGGTGGCTCCCTCCAGATTGATTCCGAGCTTCGCGGCAGCCTCGACAATCACGCGGACCAGTCCCGCGGAAGTTGCCGTCAAGCGCCCGCGCGATCCGCCGATGCTGACGGGCTTGCCCGTAACGACGGCCGGAATCGAATATCCGTGATGCATGCTTATGGTGTCCATGATCCACGCCATCACCTGTGAGTTGGTGCCCATGTCAGGAGCGGGGATGTCGCTTTCCGGCCCAATCAACACCGCAATCTCAGTCGCATATCGCCGCGTCAGATTCTCCAACTCCCTGCGTGAGAGTGCTCGCGGCTCTACCTGAACGCCGCCCTTGGCGCCGCCGAAGGGAAGGTCCACGACGGCGCACTTCCACGTCATCAACATCGCCAGCGCCCGCACTTCATCCAGCGCCACCGACGAGCTGTATCTAATCCCGCCCTTGGCCGGCCCCCGATGCACGTTGTGCTGAACGCGATAACCCCTGAACATGCTGACGGTGCCGTCGTCCATCTCGACCGGGAAGTTAACGGTGAGCTCCCGCCGGGGCTTTCGAAGCATCGAACGCAGCCTGTCATCAAGGCCAAGACGTTCCGCGGCGGTGTCGAATTGATATAGAGCGGCGTCGAAGGGGTTTTGTTCAGTCGAGTGACTAGTTTCGGAACTGACGACGGTCGTCATCGCTTAGGCTCCTTTGCCTTGTGCACGATTCCGTACTCAATTCTAGCTAGATTTCAAGCCATTTAACTAGACCGTGCCGCCTCCGCCCTTAACCAGCGCATCCTCGCATGTGGTCTGGAGGTCGCGCGCTCAACCCAGTTCGGCGGCGATCAGCTCGTTGACGCGGGCAGGATTTGCGCGTCCCCTGGTTGCCCTCATCACCCGACCGACCAAGAAACCTGCCGCCTGCTTTTTCCCCGCCTGAAAGTCGGCAACCGCCTTGGGATTTTCCTGAATCGCCTTCACGACCGCCTGCCTGATCTCATCCTGATCGGTTATCTGTTCGCCTTGCTGGGCCACGATTTCCGCAGCGCTACGGCCGGTCTCGAACATGGTCCGGAATATGTCCCGCGCCATCTTTCCGCTTACGCGGTTTGAGTCCTCCAGTTTCAAGAGCTCGATCAAGTCTCCAGGCCCAACCGGAGACTCGGACGGGCTTGCGCCGGCGTCGCCGAGCGCCTTGACCAGATCCCGAGTAATCCAGTTGGCGACCCTCTGGGGATCGCCGTAACTTGCCGCGGCTTCTTCGAAATACCTGAGCAACTCCCGATTGTTGATCAGCTGACGAGCGTCATCCGGTCTAATGCCAACTTGCTCGATCAACCGGTGTTCCAGCGCAGACGGCAACTCGGGCATGCGCGCCGCAATTTCCCCCACCCATGCCTCGTCAAGCACCAGCGGCGGCAGGTCAGGCTCCGCGAAGTACCTGTAGTCGTGCGCGTATTCCTTGGTGCGTTGCGAGACGGTAGTACCCGAAGCCTCATGCCAGCCGCGCGTTTCCTGCTCTGGCGGACCGTTGCCGGATTCCCATACCGCTATCTGACGCTTCTCCTCAAACTCCAGCGCCCGGTATACGGACCTGAAGGAGTTCATGTTCTTCACTTCCACCTTGGAGTTGCCGATCTCTCCGTCTCGCGGCCAAACCGATATATTGGCGTCGCAGCGAAAGGCCCCTTCCTGCATGTTCGCGGTCGAAACGTCAAGATACACAAGGATGTTCCGAAGGCTCATCAAGTATTCGCGGGCCTCCGCCGCAGTCTTCATGTCAGGTTCGCTCACGATTTCCATAAGGGGCGCACCCGACCGGTTCACGTCGAGCAGGCTGTAGTCCTCTCCCGCTTCGTCCCGTCCATGAATCATCCGGGCCGTGTCTTCTTCGAGATGCACGCGGGTTATGCCGAGTCTTCGATCGATTCCGTCAACCGTCACGTCGAGGTGGCCGCCAACGCAAAACGGGAGGTCGTACTGCGATATCTGATACCACTTCATCAGATCGGGATACGCATAGTTCTTGCGGTCGAACTTCGCGTGCGCGGGAATGCGGCAGTTGAGCGCCAGACCAGTGAGGATCGTCATTTCGACTGCCTGCTCGTTGATCACGGGCAGCACGCCGGGCATTCCCAGACAAATCGGGCATACGACGGTGTTCGGCGGCGCATCCGCATACTTTGCCGAGCACGCACAGAACATCTTGCTCTCGGTCAGAAGCTGGGCATGAACCTCCAGACCGATGACGACCCGGTATCCGCCGTTCGCTCGCGCCGCCATTAAGAAGTCAAACGGCCTTTCGGGCCGTCGCCGATTCAACGCCGGCAAGCTGCTCGTACGCGTGGGCCGCACGCAGTAAGACCGTTTCTCCCAGCGGCGGAGCCATGAACTGAAGACCCACCGGCAGTCCTTGTGAAAAGCCACACGGCACCGAGATTCCCGGTATCCCGGCGATTGGCCCCGGCAGTGTCATTACATCGGACAGGTACATAGAAATCGGATCGTCGACCTTTTCGCCGACCGGGAACGCCACTGTGGGCGATGTTGGCGTGACGATCAAATCCACCGACTCGAAAGCCTGGTCGAAGTCTCGCTTGATGAGCGTTCGCACCTTCTGCGCTCGCAGATAGTAGGCGTCGTAGTAGCCGCTTGAGAGTGCGAAAGTTCCCAACATGATCCGCCGCTTTACCTCCGCTCCGAAGCCGGTCCCCCTACTGTTCATCATCAGCTCTTCGACGCCATCCGAATCCGGGTCGAAATATCCATATTTGACGCCGTTGTAGCGCGCCAGATTCGCGCTTGCTTCGGCGGGTGCTATCACATAGTAGGTGGCCAGCGCGTACTCGGTATGCGGGAGCGAGATATCGACAATTTCCATTCCCGCTTCCGTCAGCCGGTCTATCGCTTTCAACACCACTCCGCGCACACCTTCGTCGACTCCAGCCGCCATGTATTCACGCGGCAATCCGACCTTCAGACCGGCAACGTCGGCGTGGAGGGATGATTCGTAATCGGGCACGTCAGCTTGGAGGGAAGTGGAATCGAGCGCATCGTGACCCGAAATTGCCTGCATAAGAATTGCGCAATCCGTCACATCTTTGGTAATCGGCCCAATCTGATCCAGCGACGACGCGAACGCCACCAAGCCGTAGCGCGAGACGCGTCCATATGTCGGCCTCATGCCGACCACTCCGCAGAGCGCGGCAGGCTGCCGCACAGAGCCGCCGGTATCGCTGCCCAACGCAGCGATGCACTCATCGGCGGCCACGGCCGCAGCCGATCCTCCGCTGGAGCCGCCCGGAACCCGGTCGAGGTCCCAAGGATTGAACGTGGGGAAGAAGCCGGAGTTCTCGGTCGACGACCCCATCGCGAATTCGTCCATGTTGGTCTTACCGACCGTCACCGCGCCCGCGTCGCGCAGCATGCTTACCACCGTTGCATCGAACGGAGGTACGAAGTTGCCGAGTATCTTGCTGCCGCACGTAGTCTTGACGTTGCGCGTCGAGAGAACGTCCTTGAGCGCCAGCGGCACACCGCACAGCCTTGGAGCATCAGGATGTCTCAGCCGCTCGTCGGCTTCCGCGGCCTGCCGCATCGCCAAGTCGGGGGTCAACGTTATGTAGGCCCGGACCCTCGCATCGATGCTGTGGATGCGGTCCAGCACGGCGCGAGTGAGCTCAACCGACGAGATTTGCCCGCTGCGCAGCCGCCCCGACGCCTCGTGGACGGTGAGACTACATAGTTCGTCGATTGCCGCGCCTCACTTGTTCAAAACGCTTTGAGGACCGCCGGAACTCGAATGTAATCACCGCGAGTCCTCGGCGCGTTCGCCAAGACGTCGTCCTTCGGCAAGCAGTCTCCGACCGCATCCTCACGCATGTTGTTTTCGATGGGAATAACTTGCGCCGTCGGGGGAATCGCGCTCGTGTCCAACTCGGACAAGGCCCGAAAGTGCTCAAGGGTCTTGGACAGCTCCACACGCATTTTGTCTTTCTCTTCGTCCGAGAGAGTCAGACGGGCGAGCCGAGATACGTGTTCGACTACTTCAGAATCGAGCATCAATACAACCTGTGTCTCATCCGACGCTCCGACTCCAGATCGATACGGCAGTCAGATAGCATGTCCGGTGACCATGCGCGAAGTATAAGAGACGCATGTCGCTGGGATGCCCAGGCGGTTGGCATCGCTCAACCAGCCGCATCGGACACTGCTATAGAATCCTCACCGGCTTCCGACCGCACCGTGGCGGTGCGTCCACGCGATCGTAGATACCCTGCCTAGACCCGTCTTTACAGTTTCCGTCGCATTGGCGATATCCCTCTTGGGTGACGCGATGCTGTACGCCGTGCTGCCAGCGAAAGCGGCGTCGATGGGCATACCCATCGCGCTTGTAGGAGTCCTGCTGAGCGTCAACCGGTGGGTCAGGATCGCCACGAACTTCGGCGCCGCCGGAGCGTTTGCCCGGTGGGGCGCGCGCCGCAGCATGATCGCCGGTTCGTCGCTGGCGATAGGGTCGACGCTCACTTACGGAGTGTTTCCATTCTTCGCGGCCATGCTGCCAGCGAGGCTCGCCTGGGGTACGGCATTCTCCTTGCTGAGACTCGGCGCGTACAACGCCGTACTCGCCACCTCGACCGAGCGTAACCGTGGACGTGTCATGGGCATGTTTCAGTCGATCACATGGCTTGGGAGCATGACTGGAGCGTTAGTGGGAGGAATCCTCACCGAGTCGGTGGGATTTCGCACGACAGCAATAGCGTTCGGGCTTGCCGGCTTCCTCTCTCTGGCTTTGTCGAGCCGTGTGGGTAAGAGCCTCGACCGCCTCGGCGACTCTCCGAACAGAAGAGTCGATATTCGCGAGATCGTCGCCCTTCTCAAATGGTCGCCGGAGTTCCGCGTAATTTTCGTAACCCTGGTAGGGTCCCTGGCCGGCACGGGAGTCGTGGTCCCTACAATCGGCCTGCTCTTGTTTACGACCTACGGCGATAACGTGGATGTCTTCGGGATGATGACCGGCGTCGCAGCCGTGGCAGGAGTCCTGGTCGCAATGAGATTCGGCACGGAGACGCTTTTCGCGCCGGTTTCCGGGTTTGTCTCCGACCGACATGGCCGCCGTTTCACGGCGATCGTTACGGGGGCTGCGATGGTGGCAGGACTTGTCATACTTTTTTTCAGCGGATCGCTCGTCAGCATCGCAATTGGAGCCA
Organism: Chloroflexota bacterium; assembly: GCA_026708165.1. Lineage (GTDB taxonomy): Bacteria > Chloroflexota > UBA11872 > UBA11872 > VXNJ01 > JAPOVO01. The sequence continues at coordinate 8,061 of JAPOVO010000123.1, forward strand.
TAATCGTATTCTCCGCGGCGTCAGGGTTTCACGTGGCTCTTTCCGCGTGGACGGCGGACCTGGCCCGCGGCGGCGACTGGACCATAGTCATGAGCGGCTTCGCCACTTTCAGGGACGCGGGCACCGCGCTAGGCCCCCTGCTCGCCCTGCCCGCCGCTGCGATATTCGGAGTCCATCCAACCTACGCCGTTGCCGCGGGTCTGCTGGTAATCGCCTTCGCGCTGCTACCCGCAGCCAGACCTTCAGGGCGGTCGCCGTAAAGCACATGCGGCGGGAAGCAATAAAATCGACTGTGCTGGCAAGTAGCCCGCCTTCAGGTTGTGAGGATTTGCGCTATGACTGATCTGCCAATCTACCCGTCCTTCCACTCGGCCACCATCAAGCAGGGTCTGTCGTTCGAAGAGCGGGCGCGTCTGGCGAGCGACGCGGGCTATCGCGCCACCGCCTTCGACGTTCAGGGCGGACTCGAATTCGACCGCGACCACGGCGCGGGCGCGGCCAAGGGTCTTCTGAAGAGCCAAGGTCTCGAACCGAGCGGATGGGGCGGCGCTCCATCCGTATTCGCCTCCGAAGAGGACTTCGAGAAAGGGCTTCGTCAGCTTGAAGTCAATGCCGCATTCGCCGCAGATGCCGGCGCGGGGAACTGCGCGGCGTTCATTCCCAACCGGACCGACCGCCCACAAGATGAATCGCTTGAGCTTGTCGCCCGACGCCTCGCCGCGATCGCGGAAGTTCTGCGTGACCACGGGTTCAGTCTGGGGCTCGAGTTTTGCGGCCCGGATATGTTCAAGGACAAGCCGTTCAGGTTCCTCACCGGGGTTTCCGGAGCCATGGAGATCGCACGGGCCTCGGGGGCGGCCAACATCGGTGTTTTGGCGGACAGCTTTCATCTCTTTTGCTCCGGCTCGACGCCAGAGGACATCCCCGCCCTGGCAAGCGGGGAAGTGAAGGCCGTTCACATCAACGATGCGCCGCACGACGACGTGTCGACACTTTTGGACGCCGACCGCGTAATGCCTGGCGACGGAGTTATTCCCTTGACCCGGTTCCTGCTAGCGCTCGACGAGGCGGGCTACGCGGGACCGGCAGAGGTCGAACTTTTCAATCCGAAGTATCGGGAAATCGACCCACTCGACGCCGCGACCGAGGCGCGCGTGAAGGCTGAGAGTGCCATTCAAACAGCCTTCAACTAAGGATCGGCCCCGGCGGAAGCGATAGTTCGCTACGGTGCAGATGCTCAGCGAACAATTCCACGCGTCGTAGTGGAGCGCGATGCGATTTGGTTGTCCACAAGATATCCCAATCGTTTTCATCGGTAATTCCACCGAGATTCCCCAAGCGCTGCACAGGGTTTTACACAAGCTGGCCGTTTGGCGTTTTGGCAACGAACGCCAAAGCGCTGCGTCTGCGTTTACTCACGCCCGACATACGTCGGAGTGGTGAACCGTCACACCACCCTAGACACCGTGTGGTATCAACGACAGACGTGAAATCAAGATTCGAGTCACTGAATTGCGGGGAACAACCCTAAACCGCCGGCGCTTTACGACGCTTCTGCTGGCGATACCCGCCGTCATGGGATCGACAGCCTCCGAACCTACGGAGGGCGCCGCACTAGCGCCAATTTTCCGACCACCGTTCGCCGGCCCGCCCAGCGTGAACACGTGGTACATGGGCCAGCCATACGGAAACACGGTCGGAGCGTTCCGCATACGCAAGAACGTCTACCACCAGGGTCAGGGCATTCACTTCGGCGTAGATCTCGTCGCCAAATGCGACACTCCGGTGCTGGCGATAGGCGATGGTACGGTCCACTCAATCGACGGCCCCTGGGGGTCGGCTCCACACAATCTCGTCTTGAGTCACGACGACGGGCTGTACTCACTCTACGGCCATCTGCGCCGCCGCACTACTCACCTCAGGGTAGGCCAGGAGGTAAGGCAGGGCGACGTGATCGGGGACAGCGGCGACTGGCTGGACTCCGATCGCTGCAACCGCGCGCCGCATCTTCACCTCGAGATACGAAAGGAAGCGATGCAAGTCGCGACCAATCCAATTCCACTGATCGACGCGCCGTGGCACGACGCCAGCCTGGGCCTTGGGTTCTCAAGTCAGACCTTCGAGATCGACCTCGCATCGCCCCGTCGCTGGCAATCGCTCTTCGACCAGCCGGACATCCGGTTCGGCGGTCCACTGATAAACGACTACCCCAATGCATGGCCGCCGGATTAGCTGACCGCAATGCGCCGACGAAGCCGTAGATCAAAGATATTTTCGACCGCCGCCGCAGTGCTGCTGGGAGCCGCAGTCGTTGGCAGTGGAAGCGCCGGACTGCCCTTAACGGCGTTTTGGCCGGACTCTCCCGAGCAGATTGCCAACCGGGCGATTACCGAGCCCGGCTGTTGCAGCGGATTTTCGTGGATGGAGGACGGCAGCATTTCGTTCTTCGACCGCAAAGGGGACGATCAGCAAGGACTGTGGGCGCTCGACACTGCGACGCTGGAGGAGACGTTTCATTCGCCCGCACCTCAGCTCACGTCGCCGTCAGGCCGGTACAGAATTGAAAGAACGGACAGGCCAAACTCCGCCTTATTGACGGACACGTGGCTGGATAGAACTTGGGAGTTTTCGTCGGGCGGGCCTTATCTCCTGTTTTCCCCCGCAGAGGGACGCGTTGTTTTTAGCGTCCACGAGCCGGGAAGTCCGCCAGTGTGGGCGCGCCGAGCGTCTATCTACGTTTCCTCGGTCGACGGGTCCAAGCCCCGCCTGCTTACGCGCATGTTCGGCGGTCCCATAGGCTGGTTTCCCGATGGAGATCGGGTTCTTCTCTATGGAAGGCAAACGCTCGAAGAGTCATCAGGGATATGGATCTATAGCCTCGGTTCCGGCGAGCTCGAGCAAATCGTGAGAGGCGATTTCGTAAGACGTCCGTCGATATCTCCGGGAGGGCGGTTTGTTGCATTTGTTCGTTCGTTCACGGAAGAGCCTGACGACTCGGGTCTTTGGGTATACGAAACCGCCGCCCGGACCACACGGCGGATTCCCATCATCGGCAGCTATCGTTGGCATCCAAACGGCGAGGGATTACTGGTCATTCCGCCACGTCCAGGCGGCGAAGGCAACCACACGATCTGGTGGGCGGATCCTACAAATGGTGAATCCGTCGAGATAACCGAAAACGGCCCGGCGGACCTGCGTATCGCAAACTTCGAGTGGCAGCTATCGCCAGACGGCCGCAGGGCCGTGTATCGACATGCCGACGACCTCAGCCTTTGGGTCGTGGACTTCGGAGAGGCGCTCGACCAAGCTCTCGACAAACTACCGGACGCCGCGCCGCCTAGCCGGGACTATCGGGAGTCCAGCGGACGTTAGGACGGCGAGCGGCTCTAGTTTCGTCCAGACGCCTCACCGGAGTGCTAGTCGGCGCTTCCTTTAGCAGATCGGGTTCATCCCTGGCCTCGTGAGCAATCTGCCGCATCGCATCGACGAACCGATCCAACGTCTCGACCGACTCCGTCTCGGTCGGCTCGATCATCAGAGCCTCGCCGACGATAAGCGGGAAATAGATGGTAGGCGGATGAAACCCGAAATCAATCAGCCGCTTGGCCACATCCAGCGTGTGAATGCCATCGGCGGAATCCTTGAGTCCCGCGAATACCACCTCGTGCATGCACGTGCGGTCGTAGGCCTGCTCGTATAGGTCCGATAGCTTTGTCCGCAGATAGTTGGCGTTGAGCACGGCCAACTCGCCGACCTCGCGCAGCCCGGAGTCACCGAGGCTGCGTATGTAGGTATAGGTCCTGACCAGATTTCCGAAGTTGCCGGCGCTGCCATGGAGACGCCCGATGCTCTCGGGAAAGTCGTCTCGCCGTTCGAACGAGCCGTCCTCGTTTCGGACGACTTTGGGGGTGGGGAGGTAGGGTTCCAGCTCGCCGGTGACGCACAACGCCCCCGCGCCGGGACCGCCGCCCCCGTGCGGCGTGCTGAAGGTCTTGTGAAGGTTCAGATGCATCACGTCGATACCAAGCTCGGCGGGACGCACCCACCCGACCATGGCGTTCATGTTCGCGCCGTCGCAGTAGACGTAGCCGCCGGCGTCGTGCGTAAGCTCGCAGATACGCTCGATGCGGCTCTCGAACAGGCCCAACGTGTTCGGGACAGTCATCATGATCCCCGCCACCTCATCGTCGAGCGACGCTTCCAGTGCGTTTACGTCCAGCTCGCCGCGTTCGTCGGTCGGGATGCCGACCACGTCATAGCCGCACATCGCGGCCGTGGCCGGATTAGTCCCATGGGCAGAGTCGGGGATCAGGACCTTGCTTCGACGCTTGCCCGTGTGAAGCAGGTGCGCCCGGATGATCATCATTCCCGTGAATTCACCCTGAGCGCCCGCCGCCGGCTGCAAGGTGATGGCTGCAAAACCGGTGATAGCGGAGATCAGGCGCTCCAACTCGTATAGCAGCTCCAGCGCACCCTGGACCTGTGCGTCCGGCTGCCAGGGGTGGATAGCGGCCAGACCGGGCAGCCGGGCGGTCACCTCGTTCACCTTCGGGTTGTACTTCATGGTGCACGAGCCGAGCGGATACATGTCGGTGTCGATGCAGAAGTTCTTTTGCGAGAGACCGACGTAATGCCGCATGACGTCGTTTTGCGAGACTTCCGGCAGCGGCAGATCGGCTCTCAGTTCGTCGGCCGGTATGACGTCGGAAACCATTGGAGCGTCAGGGTCAGGCTGTGGAAGCGCTACTCCCGAACGGCCCGTCGAGGAATACTCGTAGATCAGGTGGGCGGGTCTCATGTCGCATCCCGCAGCGCGTCGATCAAGCCGGTTTGCGCACGCGCCCCAGTCTTCTCGGTAAACGCGACGAGCATGTAGTCTTCCAGCTCGTCCCAGAACCGGCCCAACTCAAGTCCGCCCAATATGTTCCGCTCTATCAGTGAAGCGTTAACTTCAGCGGCGGGTTTGGGACACTTGAGGGGAAACTCCCGGACGTAAGGCCGCTCGACCGCAACCGAGAAACCATCGGGCCAGTCTCGCCCCGCACAGGCGTGAGCGTTGCCCACGCAAAGTTCCGCAAGCCTCTGGAGACCGATCCGTCCCAGGCCGGCGAGGTGAATCGTAGCCGCGAGCGCCACCAGCGCCTGATTAGTGCAGATGTTGGATGACGCCCGCTCGCGCCTGATGTGCTGCTCGCGTGCCTGGAGGGTGAGCACGAAACCACGCTTCCCCTCTACGTCGACCGTCTGCCCCGCGATTCTTCCCGGGACCCGCCTCATGTGAGCTTTGGTTGTCGCGAAATACCCCGCGCCCGGGCCACCAAAGGAAGGCGGGCCGGCGAGATGCCTGACTTCACCGACCGCAACGTCGGCCCCGATTTCGCCCGGCGGCTTCAAGACTCCCAGCGCAACGGGGTCGGCGGCGATAACGACAACCGCCTTTACGGCTCTGGCCCGCTCGATGAGCGCCGACGTGTCCTCTATCCAGCCAAAGTAGTTTGGGCGTTGCAGAACGACGCAGGCCGTATCCTCGTCGACAGCATCGTGAAGCGCCCCGAGCGCTTCGACCAGAACTCCGTCTTCTCGCATCGACCACGTCTTGACGGTGCGCAAAGCTACGTCGCGCGGCTCGGTGTAAGTGGCCGCGATCGCTCTGTAAACAGGATCGACGGTATCCGCCATCAGCACGGTCTTGCGCCTGGTCGCGTTGATCGCCATGTTTATCGCCTCGGCCACAGCCGAGCCGCCGTCGTAGAGCGAAGCGTTGGCTACGTCCATGCCCGTGAGGCCGCAAATCATGCTCTGGAATTCATATATCCCCTGAAGCGTTCCCTGGCTTATCTCGGGCTGGTAAGGCGTGTAGGCGGTGTAGAACTCACTTCTCAGAAGAAGCTGGTCGACGAAGGCGGGCACGTGATGGTCGTACCATCCCGCTCCCAGAAAGGAAGTCAGGTGATCCAGGTCGCGGTTTTTTTCGGCCAACTCCCGCAGATGCCCTATGACTTCGACTTCCGCGAGCGGCGGAGAGACGTCTAAATCCGGTCCGCGCAGCGACTCGGGAATATCGGCGAAGAGCCGCTCGACGGAATCGACGCCTATAGCCGCCAGCATCCGGTCGCGGTCGGCCGGCGTGTTAGGCGCGTAGCTCACTAATCAGCGCTTCGTAACCGGCGGCGTCGAGGAGCTCGTCCATCTCGCCTGCGTCACCCGGTCTGAGCCGGATCATCCAGCCGGCCCCGTACGGATCCTCGTTTACCAGCTCCGGTTTATCGTCCAGCTCGGCGTTGACGGCCAGGACCTCACCGGACAAGGGACTGTACACGTCCGAGGCGGCCTTGACCGATTCCACAATGGCAAAACTATCCGAGAGCTTGAACCCGTCGCCCTCTTCGGGAAGTTCCACGTAGACGATATCGCCCAACTCCTCTTGAGCGTAATCGGTTATCCCCACCGTCGCCTCGTCACCGTCAAGGCGCACCCATTCATGCTCTTTTGAATATCGAAGGTCGTCCGGGTACATCTGGCCTCCGGGCGTAGTCACTCTGGAACTGTAACGATTCTAGCTATCCCCCGCATCGGGCTTCGAGAAACGATTGTAGAACGGCAGTTCGACCACGAGCGCCTCGCGTGGGCGGCCCCGGATATCCACGTTGACTAAATCGCCTATCTCGACCGCAGGAGGCAGCAAGGCCATTGCTATGCCGACCTTGAGCGTAGGCGAATATGTGCCACTGGTAACGGTTCCGGCACCGGCCGCGGTCGTGACCACGCAGTGTTCGCGGGGTATTCCCCGGTCGACCATCCACAGCCCTCTCAACACTCGACCGCCGGCCGCCGCCTGCAGCGCGCTTCGCCCCACGAAGTCGCCCTTGTTCATGTCCACGACTCCGCTCAATCCGGCCTCCAGCGAGCTAATCTCGGGGGAGATGTCCTGACCGTGCAGCGGCATTCCGGCTTCCAGCCGCAGCGTGTTTCGCGCTCCCAAGCCGACGGGCGTGCATCCAACAGCGGTCAGAGCGCCCCATACCCGGATGGCGTCATAAGACGCGGTGAAGATTTCGAATCCGTCCTCGCCCGTATATCCGGTACGCGCGATGAGCACGCCGCGCCCGTCGAGGGTCGCCGCACGAATTCGCCATCGCCGCAGGCGCGTAAGGTCGATATCACAAAGCGGATCGAGCAGCGCCTCGGCTTCAGGACCCTGCGCCGCCAGGAGCGCGTACTCTTCCGAGCGATCCGTTAGCTGGACGTCGAAATCAGTCGCAAGGCTCGAAAGCCACTTCCAGTCTGTTTCGACGTTGGCCGCGTTGACGACCAGCATGTAGTCATCAGGGCGGTAAAGAACGGCATCGTCGATCACGCCGCCCGACTCCGAGCACATCAGGGTGTATTGCGCCCGCCCCTTGCGCACTTTCTCGACGTTGTTGGTGAGGGCGAACTGGAGAAACTCGAACGCCTCGACGCCCGAAACCGTGAACTCACCCATGTGCGAAACGTCGAAAACACCTGCCTCAGTCCGCACGATTTGTTGCTCTTCGATGAGTCCGGCGTACTGGATGGGCA
>JAPOVO010000108.1 GCA_026708165.1 Chloroflexota bacterium
TCAAACTCGTCGCGCTTGTACCGGAAGACATACTGATAGACCGAATCGACCGTTACGTCGGGGTGACGCGGGACCGACCGGAAGCCGTCCATTTCGTCGAGGGCGTCGGACAGGTAGATGGAGTTCGACATTCGGACCCGGTTTTGCTCGTCCAGCCGCTTCAACTGGTTCAACAGCAACGCGGCGGACATCTGACTCATGCGGTAGTTGCTTCCGAGAACGGCAGTCTTGCCCTCGCGGTCGCCGGCGCCGGCCCACATCATGTGACGCGCGACTTCGGCGGCCTCGTCGTCGCTGGTCGTGACGAAACCACCCTCGCCGGCGGTCAGGTTCTTGCTGGCCTGGAAGCTGAATCCGCCGGAGAAACCTATCGAACCAAGCCCGCGGCCCCTCCAGGACGCGCCCCAGCCGTGACAGGAGTCCTCGACGACCTTAAGTCCGCGATTTTCGGCCAGCCTCAGCACGCCTTCCATATCGGCGGCGCGTCCGCCCCAGTGGACGGGCATTATCGCCGTGGTGTGCTCGGTGATCGCCCGCTCGGCGGAAGCAACGTCCATGTTGAACGTCTCTACTTCGACATCGCAGAAGACCGGGACCGCCCCTACGTTCAGCACGCCTAGGGCGGTGGCTACGAACGTGTAGGACGGGATGACGACCTCATCCCCCGGAACGACGCCGGCGGCGCGCAAAGCCACCTGGAGAGCGGTGGTTCCCCCATTGACGGCAATGCCGTGCCTGGCGCCCTGATGGGCGGCGAACGCCTGCTCGAACGCCTCTACGTTCGGCCCGGTGGTCGCGAACCACTTGCCGGAGAGAATGGTCTCGCGGACGACTTCCACGTCGGTCGGATCGCCGACCGGCCAGCGGTGAAATGGTCTGTCGCGCAGCGCGTCGCCGCCGTTTATCGCTAAAGCGGGCATTGGAAGCCTCCTATCGGCCGGACGCCCCGCAGGCTGATAGCCGAATTTGCCGGTCGCGCCGCCGAAGTCCCAACGCCTTGCGGGTCAGGTTGCTCCCACGGATAGAGAGCAGGCAAGCGCGCTTGTCAGAATCGTAGCAGTTCCGGCACCGATACTGCGTTCGCGCGGTGTTAATCCGTGCCCCGTACCGCCGGCCAGCCTAGTCGAACAGGCTGCTAATCGCCGTCTGAGCCGCGGCTCGAATATTGTCGCCGCTTATCGGGTCCCAGGCGGCCGGGTGTCCGTAGATCATGTACGCCCATTCCGCTTCATAGCCTCCGTGCGCCACGGCGCGCCGCGTTGGCGTATATCCGAAGTTGCCGTTGCTCCATCCGGCGACCATAGTGTGGAGAGCGGGGCTGTTGGCTCTGATGCTGCGACCGTCCGCCGAGAAAAATTCGGATGGGGACGCGGCAATCGCCAGATCGCCGATGCGGAGGACCTGGACCTCGATTTGCAGGCGGTCGCTCCAGTTCTCGTCATTGAGCGTTGCGATAACCCGCTTGGCGTATTCCGTCCCGCGCCACGTATGGTCGAACTCATCCTCGGGTGAAGTCGCGGCTTTGGCCTCGGCCGCCTTATCTTCGTACAGGCGGCGGGCTTCGCTTTCGGAGATTAGTTCGCGATAGACGAACTCGGTGTCGACCGTCGCGGCGCCAACTGTCGTCGAGGCGGCGGCGGTCATGGAGTCGAGGACAGCGACGGCATCATTGCCCAACCGGCTGCCGGTCCGCTCGGCAATATCGAATCCCCGCAGGATTGAATTTGCCCCGCGCGGATTGATATCACCTCCGGCTCCGTTGACATAGATACACGGAGCACCGGTCTCCGCTTCCACTATCGATCGAACATATCCGGGATAGTCGGACGAGTAGTACGAGTCCCGGCTCGAGGTCGCGTGGCATCCGTAGTTGACGACCGTTCCCAGAATCGCGCCGTCGTCGCCCGCAAACTGCGCTACGACGACTGCCGGATCGATATCGTCGACATGACCGTCGCAGGGCCCATTGGGTGCGGCCTCGGCGGAGCGGCGGTTCCAGCCCGCGTAAGACTCACCCTCGCCTATGCGTAGATTCGCGGGAACTGCGTTCGCCAGGGCGGCTCGCGCGACATTGACGACGCTGCCGGCCAGACACTCCATGTAGACCGGATCGACCACGGGGGCGTCGCCCATCGCATAGGGGATGACCCCGGTGCCGGGTCCACAGTGCGTGTGGCTGCACGTGTACATCTGGGAGGCAGCGGGCACTCCGCATTCGCTCTCGACCGCCGCTCGCACCTGCTCGATCCACGCGACAGGCAGGCCGATCAGATCGAAGGCGAACAGTATTACCGTAGAACCGTTCTCAGATGCCGCGAGGGCGTGAACGTAGATCGGATCATGGGTTCCGACCGCGGTTGGAGGGCCTTGCCGCACGGCGAATCCGCTCATCGAGAGACCCGGATCGGGCGTGATGTCCTGAGCCGCGAACCCTGCGATCATCTCATGCCCCCAGTAACCAATCCCCACTCGGTTGCGTTTACATAGTCGTCTAATTGCCATTACGTTGTCGATATTGATCAAAGAAACGGTTTTGTAGACTTGGTTATCGAGGGCGTGCAGTTTCGGGAGTGCTCATTTGTCGGACAAGCGACAGCCAGTTGAAGAGATGATTACGTCGAGCGCCCGAAACGGCCGGTCCGTCAACGGCTCCCCGGACGACCTGGCCTCGATTCCTGTTCGGGTGGGCACGCTCGACGAGGTTCGCGCGAAGGGGGTCATGACCGCCTCCGGCAACGGCAAGGTGGCCGCGGTTTTTTATCACGAGGGCCGCGTCTACGCCGTCGACAACCGCTGTCCGCACATGGGTTTCCCGCTATCGCGCGGATCGTGCAAGGACGGCATCCTGACCTGTGAATGGCACTACGCCAGGTTCGATCTAGCGACCGGCGGCGCTTTCGACCTTTGGGCCGGCGACGTGGATGTCTATCCCGTCGAGATCAGAGACGGAGACGTCTGGATCGATCTTGGCGCCGCCTTGACCAAGTCGGGATATGCGGAGCGATGGCGGAATCGTTTGCGGGACGGTCTGGAGCAAAACCTGCGCCTGGACCTCGCCAAATCGGTACTCGGACTGCTTTCGGCAAACCCCTCGGACGCGGCCCGTGACATCGTTTCGACCTCGGCCGAATACGGCCTGACCAGGGGGTCCCGCCGCAACTCGTCGGGCTGGGGCGACGGCCTCACGATCCTTACGGCCATGGCCAACATGCAGCCGTATCTGGCCGAAAGCGACAGATCTCTGGCGCTGTACCACGGCGTGCGGTCGGTCGCGGAGGATGCGGCGGGGCAGATGCCGAGAATAGACCTCACCGCGCTGCCGGTCGACGAGGCCACGTTCTCACGGCTGCGGGAGTGGTTCCGAGAGTTCATCGAGGTCAGGAGCGACGAAGCCGCAGACCGGGTACTGCGGACGGCGATCTCGCGCGGGGTCGGTTCCGAGCAGTTAATCGACCTTCTGGGGGCGGCTTCGACGGACCACTACTACCGCGACTTCTCGCACGTGATGGATACGCTGGCGAAGACCGTCGAGCTGCTGGACCTGATCGGCTGGAACCGTTCGGCGGAAGTGCTTCCGACGGTGGTCAACCAGCTAGCCCAATCGACACGGGAAGAGGAGCGAAATTCCTGGCGCCATCCAGAAGACCTGGTTGGAATAGTGGAAGCGGCGGCCGCCGGTCTTGCGGACGTGGTTGACGTAGGCGCGAGGAACGGCGGCTGGGACGGCTCGATTTTGAGCGACCTGCTCGGCGACGATCCCGCCGTCAGCGTTGACGGAGTCATGAAGGCTTTTCGCGACGGCGCGTCGCTGGCCGACGTGGCGCAGGCGCTGGCGTACGCGTCGATACTCCGCATCGCCCGGTTCCCGACTAGCAACGAATTCGGGGACTGGGATACGGCGTTGCACCATTTCACGTATTGCGCGTCGTTGGCGCAGGTCGCGCGCACTGCGCCTTCGGCCGAACTGGCGCGGGGCGTGCTGCATGGCGCAATGCTCGTCTACCAAGCCCGATTTCTGAACGTTCCGGCCTCCCGGCTTCCTGCGAATAAACGACTCGATCGGATGCCCGCCGATCCGGTTCAGCTTCTCGAAGACCTCTCGCAGTGCTTCGAACGGCAGGGCGCGGTGGATGAATCGGGCGCTCTTGTCTACAGGTACTTGACGCTAGGTCACGATCCAACAGTATTGATACGCGGACTCGGCAACGCGGTGTTGCGCGAGGACGCCGGATTCCACGACTTCCAGATGCTCGAAGAGGGTGTGCGGCTCTGGCAGGACCTGGTTGACGCGGGCAAAGAAGAGGAGTCATATCAATGTCTCGTCGCGGTGGCAAGGTGGCAAGCCGCGCATTCGCCCACCCGCCGGGCGACGACTCAGACCTATGACATTGCCCTGCGACTCCACAGAGGCGAAGCGATATACGAGTCGGCGGCTGAAGCCGAGGAGGCCGCGGAAACGCCAGTCTAGTTCGTCGGGCTACGCAGCGGCTGTCTAACCGGCGTCGCTCTAGGGCTAGCGAGAGTCGTTCGTACTCAGCGTCTCGTCGAGAAACTCGAGCATCACGTCGATGATCGCCTCGCCGGCGTTGAGTTCGTAGTCGTTGTGGTCGGCCCCAGGAACAATATGAAGCCGCTTCGGCTCGCGTGCGGCGTCGAATAGGCGAACGCTGTCTTGCGGCGGGATGACCACGTCAGCCTCGCCCGCGATCACCAGCAACGGGGCGGTCACGCGCGGGATTCGCTTGTCCGACTCGTATCTGTCCTTCAGCAGCAGCCCGACAGGCAGGAATGGATAGTGGGTCTGCCCTATGCGCACCATCGACGAGAAAGGCGACCGTAGTACGAGTGCGACGGGTGGGGCCTCCACCGCGAGCGCGACAGCGACCGCGGCCCCGAGCGACTCGCCGAAATAGACGACTTTGTCGGGATCAACTTCGTCGCGCGAGAGCGCGTATTGGAGCACCGCGCGCGCGTCTTGGATGAGGCCCGATTCGGTGGGGCTGCCGGGATTTCCGCCGTAGCCGCGATAGTCGAACAGCAGCACCGCCAGACCTCGCCGCGACAACCCCTGGGCCAATGAGATCCGGTAGCCACGGTGACCGGCGTTTCCGTTGAAGACGATTACAGCGGCGCGTGCCTCTCCGGCAGCGGCTGGAATGAAATATCCACCGAGGGTCAGCCCGTCTCCAGTCGTGAATGAGAAGTCTTCCGCTCCCGCAAGCGCGGACTCGGCCGGCGGCGCAGTGTCAAAGGGGAAGTAGATCAGACGCCTTTGGAATAGCCAAAGTAGAAGAATCAGCAGGAGCGCCGCGGCGAGCAGGAATCCGACCGGTATCGCAATTCTGTCCAAAGCAGTCCTGCCGATGCGGCCTATCCGACGTCGCCGAGCCGGGCGGTTAGGTCAGCGACTTCGCTTATCCGTTCAAGTTATCCGGATATGCGCGCCGCCGCGGGTAGACGCCAGGCACATATGAATTCACCCCGGCACGTTCGTCATCAACATCCCGCCGCGGTCATTCCAGCTCTACCGCCAGAGTCCGATTACGAGTCCCATCAGCACGAACGTTACGAGCTGATTGCCACCGTCGAGAAGCCAGAGGCGGATCGGGCGGGCGGAAAAAAGGAACCCCAACAGATTCTGTACGCCAACAAGCCCAGCCCAGAGCAATGCGCCGACCACAATGCCGTCGACCAGACCGGGCGAGTCGGATGACACGTTGATGACGAGGGCAAGTACGTACGCAGTGACTAGCGAACCGATGACCGCCGCGGTCATTGCCACTGCCGAACCGTGGCCTTCTTCGGTGAGTTGTTCCATGGACTTGCCGAGAAGGCGCAGCCAAGGCTGGGCGAATAAGAGAGGCGAATACCAAAGCGAGCCGACGATCATGGCGATGGCGGCCGCGACGAGTACAGCCCAATAGTTGAGATCGGTAGTGAACAAATCCATTTGAACTCCCAATTGAAGAATTCCGTCGAACCTGCATTAACGATAATCATGACTCGAACAATGTCAATGAACGGCGACTCGCATGCATTCATGCTTAGTAGATTGACAATTGGGGATTGAGTAGACTTGACGTTGGTATTGGGAGGAAGCTAGGTCCGCGCAGGAGGCTCTCCGCAGTCGGCTCGCGGTACCTGGATGTTCGTGTAAGCAGGGGAGGATGTGCCCGATATGGACAACAAGCGAGAGAAGATGCACTCGCGGCGCAAGTTGTTGAGACTTGGCGCGCTGGGCGGACTTGGGATCGCAGGCGTTGCGGCGCTCGGCGGCTGCGGAGAAACGCAGGTAGTCACCGAGACCAAAATCCAGGAAGTCGTCAAGGAAGTACCTGTAGAAAAGGTCGTGACCCAGATCGTCGAGCGTGACAGGCCGGTCGAGGTCGAAAAGGTCGTCGAGAAGGTCGTCACCCAAGTCGTCGAAAAGCAGGTGGTGGTCGTCCAGGAGAAAGTGGTTACGGTCACCGTTGAGGCCGAGGCAATGACGCCCAAGAGGCCTACGGGCGAGGTCTTGTACTGGAACTACATGACCAACATGCAGAACATCGAGCGGCAGATCCTGTCGCAGTTCGAGCTGAACAATCCGGACATCAATCTGACGGCCGAGTGGATTCCCTGGCAGCAGTACTGGCAAAAGCTCAACGCCTCGCTCAATGCGGGCGAGGGAGCGCCGGACGTGTGGAACACGGCGCCCACGTTCTACTACCAGTATGTCGATCTGGGGCAGCTGCTGGAGCTCGACGACCTGATCAAGCGCGACGTTAACGTCAACGAGTACTGGCAGCGGACGCTGGGCCAGTGGCGCGCGCCGCAAGGCAGCGGGCCGTTCTATGGCGTCCCGCGGAATTACGTGCTGTCCGTGATCTATTACAACAAGTCGCTGTTGGACGCTGCGGGCGCGGCGTATCCGGACGACACGTGGACCACTGATGACCTGCTGGAGACCTCGTTGAAGGTCAACAACCCCACGGGCGATCCAAGGACCACGGTGTTCGGATTCGACATTCCGGGCAAAGGCAACCGAGTGTTCCTCGATCCGCTGATCTACGCCAATGGGGGCCGCGTGCTGAACGAGGACCTCACCGAGTGCGTCATCAACAATGACATCGCCATCGATACGATCAGGTGGATGCAGGATCTGTATCAGGTGCACGAGGTGACACCAACGCCGGGATTCTTCGAGGGATTGGGCGACTCCTTCCAGACAGGCCGCGTGGCAATGGCGGTTAACGGAAGCTGGCGTGTCGGCGCATACCGGCCGGTTCGGGCCTTCGGCTGGGATGTCGCTCTCTTCCCGAAGGGCAGCCAGTCCAGAGTCACTTACGGCGGCCCCGACGGATTCGTGATCTCGCAGCAGACGAAGAACGCGGAAGCGGCTTGGGCGACGCTGCTGCACATGATCGGCGACGACTCGGTTATCAGCTTCTACCTTGAAAACCCGGGCATGGTGCCGATCAAGAAGGAACTCGCGAACGACGCGCGGTACATCTCGATCAGTCCGCCCGACCTGCGAGTTCTCTTGCGCAGCGAGCCGTACATGGCGGCCGACTTCAACGCCAACTACAACGAGTGGCAGGGGGCCAAGACCAACCTGCTCGACGAGGTGTGGCTGGGACAGAAGGCTCCCGAAGACGCCGCGCCGGAGATAGAGAACGCCGTCAACGAGATCCTGCAGCGGTCGAACTAACCGGGCGCAGGGATCGCAAACAGATCACGCAGCCGTGACCGGCTGGGCGCGGGGATAAACCCGCGCCCAGCTGTCCGGCTGAGTCAAGCGGAGACTGAATGGCGGACAGCGGTATAGCTCCAGACGCCGTGGGCGCGGTGCGCTCAGTGCGATATCGAAAGTGGCGGGAATGGGGGATCGCTTACTTCTTCTTGTTCCCGACGATTCTCGGGATCCTGCTGCTTCAGGTGGTTCCCGTCTTACGATCGGCCTACTTCAGCTTTACCGATTTCAACGGGGTGCAGCCGCCCGAATGGGTGGGGCTTCAGAACTACGCGGACCTGGGCTACAACCCGCTGTTCTGGAAAGTGCTGCGGAATACCGTCTACTACACGATCGGCTTCGTGCCGCTGAACATCATCCTGGCCCTGTTCCTGGCGCTATTGGTAAACCAGGCGCTGCGGGGCGTGACGTTGTTCCGGGCGCTCTATTTCATGCCGGTGGTCACGTCACTGGTTGCCATTTCACTTGTTTGGGCGTGGCTGTATCAGCCGCAGTTCGGACTCATCAACTACTTCCTTAGCCTGGTAAACATCCGCGGTCCCGGCTGGCTGTCCAGCACCGAATGGTCGATGCCGGCCCTTTTCATAATGGGCGCCTGGCGTCAGGCGGGCTTCAACATGGTCATCTTCGTGGCGGGACTCAAGGGTATTTCCCAGGAGCTGTACGAGGCCGCCACCGTCGACGGTGCGGGATGGTTCAGGCGGTTCATCCATATAACCCTTCCGATGCTCAGTCCGACGATGTTCTTCGTCGTCGTGGTATCGGTTATCGGGTCGTTCCAGGTATTCGAGCAGACGTACGTGCTAACCCAGGGCGGTCCGGCGTACTCCACGCTCACGTTGAGCTACTGGATCTATCAGAACGCGTTCGAGTGGTTCAACATGGGCAAGGCCTCGGCGCTCGCCTACTCGCTGTTCGTAGTCGTGATGTTCGTGACGCTGGTCCAGTTTGCGGGACAGCGCAGATGGGTGTTCTACAGATGAGCGTCGCGCAAGAGCAAGCCGCCGCGGGGGTGGGCGCCGCCGTCGTCCGGCGCGGAGTGCGCGCCAAGCGGGCCCGGTTCGCCGCACGGCAAACGCTGATCTACATCGGAATGCTGCTCGTAGCGGCGGTGATGATAGTGCCGTTTCTGTGGATGCTGTCGTCGTCGCTGAAGCCCCTGGGTGACGTGTTCCTGTTTCCGCCGTCGGTCTTTCCGTGGCCGCCGGAGTGGAGCAACTACACCGAAGCGATTCAGGCCATGCGGTGCGGAGACCGCAGCTGCTTCCTCTTGTTCATGTACAACAGCTTCAAAGTTGCGATCTTGGGGGACATCGGCGCGCTAATCGCGGTCGCCATGGCCGCGTTCGCGTTCGCTCGAATGCAGTTTCCGGGCCGCGACATCCTGTTCATGGTGATGATCGCCACTATGATGATTCCGACGCAGGTTACGCTGATTCCTGTATTCCTGATGATCCAGTGGCTTGGATGGAACGACAGCCATGCGGCGCTGATCGTTCCGAACTGGTTCGGCGGGGCTTTCGGCACGTTCCTCGTTCGGCAGTTTTTCATGACTATTCCGGACGAGCTCGAAGACGCCGCCAAGATCGACGGCGCCGGGCCGTTCACGATCTTCTGGCGAATCTTCGTGCCGCTGGGGCTGCCGGCGCTTGCGACGGTGGCGGTGTTCGTGTTCATGAACCTGTGGAACGACCTCCAAAGCCCGGTGATCTACCTGTCCGACATCGAGAAGATGACGGTGACCGTGGGGCTAACGATGTTCAGGGGGCAGTACCGTTCGGACTGGCATCTGTTGATGGCAGGCTCGGTGCTGAGCATCATCCCGATACTGGCCGTGTACGTGGTCGCGCAGAAGTATTTCGTGCAGGGGATCGCCCTGACGGGGATCAAGGGCTAGAGTCCGGCTCCGCAGTCGAGACACATCGATGCCGGTACCGATCACCCGCAACAACCGCATAGACCCCGGGAATCCTTCCGTAGCCAGATATCTCGAACGACTGGCCGGATTCCGCAAGCGCAGGCTCCAGTTGTCGGCGGATCCGACGGGGAGCAAGTTCGAGTCGTTCGTGCGGAGCGCGAAGAAGGCTGCCGAATCAGCCCTGTTTTCCGGCGTGCGCCCGACTCGCGCGGCTGTCAGGAGCGCGGGGATGGCCGAACGGGACGGCCTACACGCGGAACGCCTGTATCTAACCACCGAAGCGGACTATGAGGTACCGCTCATCGTGGCCGCGCCCGCTGATAGCGACGAGCCGCTGCCGGCGGTGATCTGCCTGCACGGCACGGGGCAGAGCAAGGAGGGGTCGCTGGCCGAGTACGGGGAGACGCTGGCCCGGCGCGGATTTCTCGTGGCTGTCCCTGACATTCGGACCTTCGGTGAGCGGGAGGACGACTACGTCTTCCGCGCCGAGGTGGAAATACTTGAGGGGCGGTCGTTATGGGGATTGATGATCTGGGACACGCTGCGAATCGCAGACTACGTTCGAACGCGACCCGACGTTGACCCGGACCGATTGGGATTGGTCGGGCATTCGCTCGGCGGGCACACGGCGCAGGCGGTCGGGTCCCTCGACGAGGGCATCGCCGCGACGGTCGCTAGCTGCGGCATCTTCAGCTACGAGCGCTTTTTCAGCCCGCGCGGTCACAGCACGTTCAACAACCCGTACGTGTGCGTGCCGGGCATCCTGGCGGAGGGCGATATCTACGATCTCTACGTGGCGCAGGCTCCCCGGCCGCTGATGATTGCGTGGGCCGCCCGCGACCCGCTGGTCCCGAAAGAGGCAATCGAGGACTTCCTCGAGTTTGGCGCGCCCCTGTGGGCCGGACTCGGAAACGCGGAAGGTCTCAAGGTTGTCCGCGAAGACGTGGAGCATGAGTTCACGCCCTCGATGCGATCTGAAGCGTTCGAGTGGTTCGACAGGTGGCTCGGCCCGTCTAAGTAGAACCGCTCAAATCGCCCGCCATCCAAGCTAGCCCTTCGTACCGTCAGGCTTATGCCGAAACTCAACCCGGCTAGCGGCCGGCGATCCCGCTCATGACGAATCCTTTGAGGAAATAGCGCTGCATGAAGAAGAAAACGAGCAGGACGGGAACTGTCATCGTCGCCGACGCGGCCATTAGCAGGTGGTAGTCGGTTGAAAACTCACCTCGAAACGATTGGAGCCCCAGGGCCAGCGTTTGGTTCTGGCGAGACGCGAGATAGATGAGGGGGGCCAGAAACTCGTTCCAGTTGGAGATGAAAGAGAAGATGGTGACCGTCGCCAGAACAGGTCCGCTGAGCGGCAGCGTTATCTGCCAATAGCACCTAAAGAAGCCGGCCCCATCCATGCGGGCCGCTTCATCCAGCTCGACGGGAATCGTCATAAAGAACTGGCGCATCAGAAATATGAAAAACGCCCCGCCTCCAAACCAGTGCGGCAAGATTAACGGCCACAGGGTGTCGGTCCAGTTCCCCGCGGACGACGGCCCAGGAACCTTGGAGAACATCAGGAACTGGGGGACCATCGTCACTATGAACGGCAACATAAGCGTCGAGAGCGTGGTAGTGAAGAGAATCCTCTTGCCTCGAAAGCGCAGGCGCGCGAAGGCGTAGGCCGCCATGGACCCAGTCAAAAGGGTCCCCACCGTAGCCGCGGCCACGACGATTGAGGTATTGCGCGCCCACAAGCCGAATGGCCGCTTGGTGAGGGCCTCGACATAATTCTCGAAATGGGGGTCCGTCGGGACCAGGGCGGCGAAGAACTCGTCGATTCCCCGAGGTGTCGCGCCGACAAGCTGGGGCGTCTTTAGGGAGGCTGCAAACAGCCAGAGCAATGGCAGTATCAGCACCAAGGACACGGCGATCATTGCGGCGTAGGCCAGCACGCGGCTCGATATGGACCGCATACGAGTCAACGAGGAATAAATGCGTGTCGCATCCCTCGTTCCAGCGTCGGTCCGCGTAGCCGGCGCCGCCCTGCCTGGCATCATCTCAGTCGACCTTTACCTCGTAGTACACCCATCGCTTTGCCCCCAGGAACTGGATGCCGGTAAAGAACAGAATGATGACGAACAGCCCCCACGCCAGTGTGGATGCGTATCCGAACTTCAGGTATTCGAAAGCATTGCGATACAGATGCAGAACGTAAAACAGCGTCTGATTGGCCGGTCCGCCGTTGGTCATGATGTAGGCGGCGGTGAATATCTGGAACGACCCGATCAGACCTATCACCAGATTGAAGAAGGTGATTGGGCTGATAAGCGGTAAGGTGACGTGACGGAACTGCCTCAACCGTCCCGCCCCGTCGATGCTCGCGGCGTCGTACAGTTCCTGCGGCACTCCCTGCAGACCCGCAAGGAAAATGATCATCTGGCCGCCCACGCTCCACATGGACATGATGATGAACGCCGGCTTCGCCATCGTTGAATCGAAGATCCAGCCCTGGGGCGGAATCTTGACTATGCCTAGCAAGGTATTCGCCAGCCCGAAGTCCGGGTGATAGATGAGGATCCAGAGAATGGCCGAGGCAACGGCAGGGGTCACCGAGGGTACGTACCAGGCCGTGCGGAAATACCGGATCCCTTTCAGCTTGCTGGAAAGGGGCAGCGCCAGCAAGAGTGCGAAGGCGGTGTGCAGCGGCACGCCGATGAACGTGTAGTAGGCCGTGTTTCCGAGCGAGACTACAAAGTCCCGGTCCCGGGAGAACATGGCCCTGTAATTATCGAGCCCGACGAACTTAATGTCTCCCAGGAAGTTCCATTCGCTGAAAGAGAGTGCGAGAGAGGCGGCCATCGGGAACGCGGTAAACAAGAGCAGACCGAGGATCCAAGGCGCAACCAGCAGATAGGCCGCGATCTCTTCCCGCTGACGAAGACTCACGGCTCAGTCTGCTCCCGTGACAAGTTGCACCGCGCTATTCGGGGCGGAGACCGGTTACGTCAATCGGCATTGGCCGCCAACTCCGGAGGACGCGGCATGTCGCCGCGTCCTCCGGGGAATCAGCTATCCGCGTCTCGGGGCCAGAAGGTGGCCCACACCCGGCTTGGGCCCGTCAAGCTGGGTTTGGGGGCGTGCGCCCCCCGCATTTTGCAGAAGCACCGGTGTTATGGCGTTGCCAATTTCCTGCTGGAACTCCGTGACGTCGAAGGTGCGGCCGTTTTCGATTACCTGGGCAACGACCTCCGGGTGGCCGATCCCGAACTGGCCCTTAACGACCTCCGCCATTTTGAGGAGGTTGGATTTGCGGCGCGATATGACGCCCATGATCTTCGTCTGGTCCAAATCGCCCTGTTTCGACAATTGCAGCGCGATGAGGTTCCACGAGTCTTCAGGGAACTTGGTCTTCGCCGCTATACCCAGGGTGTTGGGATGGAAGACGGTGGTCTGACCCGCCGGGCCAGACGGGGGGTGGGCGACGTCGACCGGGAATCCCTTGACGCGACTGTAGATCGCCCAGCCGTAAATCAGCCCGAACCTGCCATTGTTCAACTCGGCATAGGAATTGCCGAAGGCGTCGGCGGGAGAGGCGGCTACCTGGTGGTTTCGGACCAAGTCAGCGGCCCACTCGACCGCCGCCACTCCGGCGGGCTCATTGAGGACGAACTCGCCAAGGCCGGGCTGATTGAGCAGATTGCCGCCGTTTTGCCAGGCCCATGAATGAATTCCGAGTACGTTAAGGCCTGGGTCGTTCATGCCTATGCGCTCGGCTTTCCCGGCGTCGTCGCGGGTCGTGATCTTTTGCAGGGCCTCGAGGTGAGTCTCCCAATTCCACCGGCCGGCCGCGTCCATTTCGTTTATGTCCTCGACGCCGGCTTCTTCCAGGACCTGTTGGTTGTACAAGACGGCCCATGCGTTGCCGATGTGCGGAATACCCCACAGCCTGCCGTCGACGACGCTGAGTCTGAGCGATTGCTCTACGAAGTCTTCTATCTCGAACTCGGCATCGGTCCTGACGAGCTCGTCAATGGGATAGGCTCCGCCCGCCTTGACGAACTTGGGGAAGAATATGCCGCTGTAGGCGAAAACGTCGGGGGCGGTTCCCGCCGCCGCCTGCGTCAGCAGTTTGGTGTGGTACTCGCCGAAGGGCCAGTTCCTGTATTCGATGGTGACGTGCGGGTATTTGGCCTGGTAGACGTCGATGTACTTCTGCGTGTAGACGCCGTGACCCACCATTTCGAGCGGCCACCAGGTGCTGAAAACGAGCGTCAGGGCCTGCGGCTTCGGCTTCTCTACCTCCACGACCTTGGTGACGACCTTCTCCTGCACCTCCACGACGACCTCTTTGACGGTCTTCGTGACTACCCTTTCGACCTCGACGACCTTTTCGACCTCGACCGGCCTGTCACGCTCGACGATCTGGGTGACGACCCTCTCGACCGGCACCTCCTTGACCACCTCTTGAATCTTGGTCTCGGTTACGACCTGCGTTTCGCCGCATCCGCCCAATGCGGCCATGAATGAAGCGGCTGCGCCGCCGGCAACCGAATACCGCAGGAGCGCCCTTCGCCCGATCGACTTCTTCTTGAATGGCATCTTCACCTCTTTACTGCCTCCTCGTTCCACGTTGCTCCAGATGTCGCCTGAACGTTTGGCTGCGCACCGCTTGTTGTGGAGCGCAAGCGCCTACTTTGGATTCTTCGCTACACCTCCAAAACTCTTGACAGACCATCCAAAAGGTAGCTTAGCGCGTATGCAAAAGGCCGTGATCGGCCTCGTAGGCGGCCTTCCAGCGGTCTCGCTCTCGCTCTAGCTGCCTAATTCGCTTGAGGTACCAGTCCGGCTCTTCGAGCGCCTCATATATCACCGCGCCCTCGCAGTCGGCGGGCGGGGGAATACCTATCAAATGGGCGCAGGTGGGGGCAACGTCAACATGGCGGGTGATGCTCTGCAACTCGACGCCCCGCCGGACGCCCGGTCCGGCCATCACGAAGACCGAGTGCTGTCCGCCCCACCCAAGCCGCGCGCTCGGCAATTGCTTGCCGTGTACGTGGTCGAACTCCGGGTGCAAGGCGAAGACGACGTCACCGACCAGTTCACCCTTGAGTCCGACAATCTCGGCATCCTCGCGTTTGAGAACGATGCTGAACGGTCGCCGTCCCGTCGCTTCATCCTTGAAGTCCATAAGCGCGTCCATGACTTGAAGCCGTACTTGCTCGTATTCGGCCTGCGGAACGATGCCGTCGGGCTCGCGCCCTTCGAGGTTCACGAACACATTCACCTGTCCGACGGGGACAGCTTTTGACGAAGCGTAGTCGATCGATCGCAGACCCGTTAACTCGTCCTCGATGAAATTCAGCAGCCCGTACCGCGCCAGCACTTCCTCGACCACAACCCTTGTCTCGGGATCGGCTGTGCCGCCGTGATCGGCGCATATCGCCACCACCGTGTCGGGTCCACCCACTTCCATCAGCTTCCCGATCATGCGATCCACGCTTTCGCACGTCTCGTATACGGCCCGCTGGCCTCGCTCGAGTTCATCCCCGGTGCTTCCACCAATGGGATCAGCCTTGTTGAAGAACGAGTGACCGAAGTAGTCGGGCGTATGGACCTGGACTAGCATCAGGCCCCAGTCGTAAGCGGAAGACAGGTACGCAGCGGCCCTGGCCAGCCATTGGTGGTGATACTCCATGAGTTCCAAGTAGGTCTCGTCGTCGATGACGCCGACGACGAGGGCCATGTAGCCAGGGTCCTGGATGAAGGGACCTACATTCTCAAGCAATTCCCGGGCCGCAGCGTCGGGATAGGTGTATCCGTCAACAGGCCAGATCTGCGGGCAGAAAAGCTCGAATTCGTCGGCGCGCGGGGAGACGCTCCCAGCTTCCACCCAAACCGCCCCGCGGCACGCCCCCCCCC
>JAPOVO010000272.1 GCA_026708165.1 Chloroflexota bacterium
GGCACTACATAGTCCCCTTCGGGGCCGTTGCCGCGGCTTGCGTAGAGGGCCTTGTGCTCGAGGAAAACCACCACGTTGTTGTCGCGAATTGCTGACTTGAGCAGTCCCTTGGCGTCGTAGGGTGTTGAAGGCGCTACCACTTTGAGGCCGGGTATGTGAGTGAACCAGGCTTCGAGGCTCTGTGTGTGCTGCGCGGCGTTTCCGATTCCAGCGCCGGTTGACGCCCGATAGACGATAGGCAGCGTCGCCTTGCCCCCGAACATGTAGCGGTTTTTGGCCGCCTGATTGACGATCTGGTCCATGGCGATGCCCATGAAGTCGCTGTACATGAATTCGGCGATGGGTCGCAATCCGGTTATCGAAGCTCCCACGGCCGCTCCCGCTATCAGGGCCTCGGAAATGGGCGTGTCGATGATCCGGCTCTCTCCGTATTTCTCCAGCAGACCCTCGGTTACTTTGTAGGCTCCGCCCCAGATTCCGACTTCCTCGCCGATGACGAATACAGCCGGGTCGCGCTGCATCTCCTCGTCTATAGCCTCGCGAAGCGCCTGATTGAAGAAAATCAGACGCTCCTGGGGAGCTTCCTGGCTAACGGCGGCGACGGCGGTTGTAGTAGTCACGAAATCATCCTAGTCGGCGTAGACGCCCTGCTCGATTGCTTCCAGCGGTGGAAACGGGCTGGCTTCGGCGAACTCTATGGCCATCTCGACTTCCCGAACCACGTCTTCGTCAATTCGATCGAAATCTTCGGCCGTGAGCAGATTCTGCGATTCCACCACTCGCTTGAACCGCTCGATGGGGTCCTTCTTTAACCACGCTTCCAACTCTTGCTTAGCCCGATAAGGGGCCATGTCGTGGACAGTATGTCCCTTGAACCTGTATGTCTCCGCCTCGATCAGCGTCGGCCCCTTGCCGCTCCTGGCCCTGTCGATGGCTTCCCTGGCGACCGCGTTGACGGCGAAAACGTCATTCCCGTCGACCTCCACACCGGGAATCCCGTAAGCAACCCCCCGGCCGGCAATCGACGGCCCGGCGTTTGCCTTGTCGGAGGTGGTAGCCATTCCGTAATTGTTGTTCTCGCAGACGAATATCACGGGGAGACTTTGCACGGCGGCAAAATTGACGCCTTCGTGAAACGCCCCGGTTGGACCGGCCCCATCGCCAAAGAAGCAAACTGTAACTCTGTCTTCGCCGCGTAACTTGGCGCCGAGCGCGGCGCCTGCGGCGATGGGAATCCCGGCGCCGACTATGCCGTTTGCGCCAAGTATTCCCAGGTCAAGATCGGCAATGTGCATCGAACCGCCCTTGCCGCCGCAATAGCCCGTTGCGCGGCCATACAGCTCGGCCATCATCTTGCTTAGACGACCGCCCTTGGCGATGCAGTGTCCGTGACCCCGATGAGTGCTGGTGATGTAATCGTCAGTCCGCAGTTCCGCGCAGATCCCGGTGGCGGTCGCCTCTTCGCCGATGTAAAAGTGCAACGCGCCTCGCATTCGCGCGTTCCGAAACGCTTCCTCCGCAGCTTCTTCGAACCGGCGAATACGCATCATCGCCTGGTAAATCCAAAGGAGCTTGTCGCGGGATAATGTGACCGCCCCGTTCTGCGAACCGGATTGTGACGCGTTTTCGGCCATGGCAGTTATTCTTCGTCTTCCGTGTCCGTCCCAAGGGACGTTTTGCTGACTCTCGCCATTATTGTGTCAGAAATCGATTCTGCGGGTAACTCGCCCGCATCTCGAGTTTGCAAAGCGCAGCACGCCGGCAAGCTCCGTGTACGGCTGTGCGTAGCGCGGTATTATCAACGAACTGGATTTCTCCCGCAATCAGATGCCCCGCCGTAAGAAGAAAAGAAGAAGACGATCCGCAACGTTATCAAGCAGCCACGCAGCGACTCCAAAGCGGCGGCGAATACTCAGCGTTCAGAGTGCATGGGCGTTCATAGGTCTTCTGGTAGCTGTCGTTATGGTTATTTCGCTCGTGGCGCCGCTGCTGACCGCATCACGCTAGGCCGCGCCGTAGCCGGATCGGCAGGTCTTAAAGTTCAACCGGCGTTGCCGCCGCACAAGGGGGCCGACGCTTGGCCTTAGACGTATTCCTGTTGATCGTCATGCTTCTTGTGATCCTCGCCGGAGCCATCGTCTTCACGAACGCCGTCGAGTGGTTCGGCCACAGGCTCGGCGTGGGTGAAGGCGTAACGGGCAGCATCTTCGCTGCGGTGGGAACGACTCTGCCGGAAACCGTGATTCCGCTGGTGGCGGTCTTCTCCGGCGGAGAGTCCGGGCACGAGGTGGCGGTAGGCTCGATACTCGGCGCGCCGCTGATCCTCGCAACACTTGCCATGTTCATGATGGCGGTGGCCGTCATAGGCCTTTCTCTGCGAGGACGTCGTGACTCGCACTTCAACGTCAATCAGTCGATTGTGAGCAGGGACCTGTTCTTCTTCGTGATCGTATACGTCCTGGCGATCGGCGCCGCGCTCATCGACTCACGATCCATCAAGATCGTCATCGCCGTGATCTTGGCGCTCTGCTACGTGCTCTACGTCTGGTTGCACGTCAAGGCGGGCGACGACTCGCATGGGGAGGCCCCCGAGTTGGGGCCGCTCTGGTTCCAGCGGGGTGCTGAGAGTCCAAAGCTGATATTCATAGCGCTTCAGCTAGTGTTCGCCCTCGGTTTGATCGTGGGCGGTGCTCACGTATTCGTCCACTCTGTCGAGACCGTCTCGCACGCGCTGGGAATGTCGACCCTCATCCTTGCGCTCTTCATCGTGCCACTCGCCTCGGAGCTTCCGGAGAAGTTCAACTCGGTGATTTGGGTCTATCAGAAGAAGGACACGCTGGCCTTCGGCAACATTTCGGGCGCAATGGTCTGGCAAAGCTCCGTGGTGCCGATAATCGGCATCGTGCTCACCGACTGGGCGCTGACCTCCGAAAGCGCCCCCGCGTTTATCAGCGCGGGCGTATCGCTGGCGGCGGCGGTCCTGATAGGCCTGGCGATGAGAATGCGAGGAAGCCTTTCGGCTCTCTGGGTTCTGGCAGTCGGAGGAGTCGGCTACTTTGGATACTTGGCCTACATAATCGCTACCCAGTTGTGACCCCTTACATGCCCGCATTGTGATTCAATAACGGTCAAATGAACGCTGATGAGTTTCGGAACGGACAGACTGTTGCCCTGTTGCTGGACATTGCCGCATTCGACGCCGCCCTGTCCGAGACCGATCGGTCAAATCGCTACTCCAGCATCCTGACTACTGTGGCCGCGAACAGGCGGCTCCGGCGGGCGACTGCCTACGTCGCTCTTGACTTACCCTCTTCGGCGCAAAGCGAGCTTCTGTCGACCGTGCGGGAGTCAGGATTTCGAATAGTGGGTAAACGGCTCAGGCCGCTTTCCGACGGCTCGATGCGCGGCTACGTGGGAGTTGAGATGGCGGTAGACGCCGTGCTCGCGGCGGAGACTTGCGACATTGTTACCGTCGTTACCGGCGACGCCGATTTTCTACCGGCCGTTCGCGCGGCGCAAAGTAAGGGCGCACGGGTCGAAGTGATCGGATGTCCCGGGCAAAATCTAGATTCCTTGAGAGACGCCAGCGATGCGTTCACGGCAATCGGCAGTATCTTTGATTCGACCAAGTCCGGCGACCATGGCAAGCGCAGCGCACGCCGTCCACCGGCACGCGCCGCCAGATTGAAACGCAATGAATGGCCGACCCCACCACCGCCGCCGCCCGAGTCGGCGGCCCGGCGCAGTGGGGCACGTCGGCCGCCGTCTTCGAAGACCCCCCGAGTCCTCGAAGGGGAGCGTCTGTCGGGCATTACCGCCACGAAACCGGACGAATCGCGGTCCGGATAAAGGCGCGCCCGAAAGTGGCCGAACAGGCACGTTGCGCGTAGGAATCAGTCACCTACAGTGGCCGGCAGACCAGCCACTCGACCAGATTCTCACCGAGATGGCCGAGATCGGCTTTCTGGGCATCGAGGGCGCGCGCGACTACTTTGGGCAATCAGCGCAGCTTCGGGTTTTGCTCGCCGACGCCGGTATGGAAATGACTGCGGGAACATACGCCGCGAACTGGTTCGACAAGGAATGGCGCCATCGCGAGCTTGAAGGTCTGCGACACTCGGCCGAGTTCTACGCGGGCGTCGGAGCCGATTACGTCGTGATCGGCTCGCTCGGCTCGCCCCAGCGGTTTCTCACGGCCGGCCATCCGCCGTCTTCCCTGACCGAGGGGCTGTCCGACTACCAATGGGAGTTTTTCGCTGAGACCATCAGCATGGCGGGCGAAATCTGCTTGGACGAATTTCAGTTGCAGCTCGTCTTCCTCAACCGGGCCGGTTCGTTCGTGGAGTCGCGTGAAGAAATCGACCGGCTCGTCTCACTAACCGATCCGCAAACCGTGTCTCTGGCCGCCGACACGGGACAACTCTTTTACGGAGGCGTCGATCCCGCGGAGTTCTTCGAGCGAAACGTCGAACGAATTCGGTACGTTCATCTAAAGGACGTAAACCCCGACATTTACGAGCAGAACATCGCTGACGGGGGCTCGTACAGGGATTTCGTAAGAATGGAAGGCTTTACCGAAGTGGGTTCCGGCGCCGTCGACTTCGAGGCGGTCATCGAAACCCTGAAGAGCGGCGGCTATGACGGGTGGCTGGTGATTGAGCAAGACTACACTTCAAGGGACCCTGCGGTAGCGGCAGGCGCAAGCCTGGAACACGTCAACTCCCTTCTGGGAGTATGAGATATAGCCCATGCGGAAGATTACGCGTCGTTCAATGCTGCGAGCGGCGGCCGTTGCCGCGCTGCTTCCCGCAGCTTGCGCGGACCCGACCGCCCCGACAGGTGGCGAAACCGATGAAAACCGGTGGGGGGCCAACACATTCCTGCACCTCGACTCCGACCGCTGGCGAAAGCAAAAGACGCTGGAAATGGCCGCGCGGGCCGGCCTTGGGTGGATTAAACAGCACTTTCCGTGGGAGGACATAGAGAGCCTCGACAAGGGGCAGTTCCTCAATCCCACCTGGAAGCACCCGACCTGGGATAAATACGACGAGATTGTCGACCTTGCCGACGAGAACGGCCTAAAAATCATCGCGCGGGTCGACCGCACCCCGGCCTGGGCGAGACCCGAAGACTCTACGCCCACGGAGCCTCCAGCCGACCTCGATGACTTTGGAGACTTTGTTACCGCAATAGTCCGCCGATATCGTGGCAGGGTCCGCCATTTTCAGATTTGGAACGAGCCGAACCTCGCGGCCGAATGGGGAGGGAAGCCGCCCGACGCCACCCACTATGTGAAGCTACTGGAAACGGCGTTCTCGGCGGCCGTCGGCGTCGACCCGGAAACAGTGATTCTGGCAGCGCCTTTGGCGGCAACTCTGGAGATGAGCGACCGGGCGCGCAACGAACTCGTCTATCTACAACAAGTCTACGACGTCGGCGGAGGCGACTACTTCCACATACATTCGGCCAATGCTTTCGGTTTGGCCTTTCCACCCGAGGCACCCCCTGACCCCAAAGTGTTGAACTTCCGCCGCGTGGAACTAAGCAGGGAGCTGATGGAACAAAACGGCGACCGGCACAAACCGATCTGGTTCAACGAGTACGGCTGGAACGCTTCCCCTCCCGACTTCTCGGCCAGCCAGCTAACGTGGGCGCGCGTTACCGAAGACCAGCAGGCGGAGTGGACAGTGCGCGGCGTGGAGTTCGCCCGGGAAAACTGGCCCTGGGCGGGGGTGTTCAATATCTGGTTTCTAAGGCGTCCGTTCACCGATGTCGATCCGTCCAAGTCCGAGTACTACTTCCGGATGATCGATCCCGACTTCACGCCTAGGAAGGTCTACAAGGCGGTCGCCGAAGCGGCGAACAAGCGTTGATCTACGGCGTGAAGCTCAAGTACCGTGCTCGCGCCATCGTGCTCGTGCTGGCGGTCGCACTGCTCACCGGCGGTTCGACCGTCGCATTGGTCTTCTACAGGCAATTCCTCGAGCGGGGCGTTGCCTACCACGACCAAGGCGCGGTCACGATCAATCACGCCAGCGGGCCGGCGCTCGGCGCCAATACGTTTCTCACTCTGGAGCCGGATATCGAGAACATCCGGCGTGAGCTGGCGATCCTCAAATCGGCTGGCGTGGGGATCATTCGGCAGCAATTCCTGTGGGAGGAGATCGAGCCGGAAAAAGGAGTCTTCCGGAACCGGCAAACCGGCGTCAGCACGTGGACGAAGTATGACGCCATCGTCGAAGCCGCCCGGGAACAGGGAATCGAAGTCATGGCCCGGCTGGAACGTTCTCCGAGGTGGGCAACGCCCGGCTGGGAACCCAAGATACCAGCCAGTCAGAAGCCGCCCGACGACGTAGAGCTGTTCGCCGACTTCGTCCATGCCGTCGTCTCCAGATACGAGGGGCGGATCCGTTTCTTCCAAATCTGGAATGAGCCGAACCTCTGGGGAGAATGGGGTGAATCAGAGCCTGACGCGGCTGAATACGTGGAGCTCCTCGGAGCCTCGTATCAAGCCGCCAAAGCCGCCAATCCTCACGCGGTCGTGGTTGCCGCCGGACTTGCCCCCACGACCGAGCGCGGCCCCAACAACATAAGCGACGTTCTCTACCTTCAGCGCATGTACTTCCTCGGAGCCAAGGACTATTTCGACGTTCTCTCCTCAATGTCCTACGGCTTGATAACCGGTCCGAGCGACGTTCGGATCGGAGAGCGCTGGACGAATTTCCCCCGCGCCGTGCTGCTCAGGGACGTGATGGAGACCTTTGGCGACGCGCACAAACCCGTTTGGGCCTCCGAGTACGGCTGGATGTCCTTGCCGGACGGATGGAGCGGCCGTCCGAGCATCTGGGGCAATCATTCAGTCGAAGACCAGGCGGCCTGGACGGTGGAAGGGATATTGCGCGCCCGCCGCGAGTGGCCCTGGATGCCCACGATATTCGTATGGGCCTCACGCTGGCCGGAGCAGGCCGATCCCGACGACCCGACTTACTGGTTCAGACTGATGGACCCGGATTTCACACCCCGTCCGGCGCTGCTGGCCCTGCAAGACCTCGCCCGCGAACGACCGGTCGCAGGAGCCGGATTGCATCAGGAGGACCACCCGGCCTTCACCTACGCCGGTCCCTGGCCTCGGGAACCAAGCGACGAAGCCGCTGCTGGATTCTGGTCCAGCACCGGCGTGCCCGGCGCGGTCGCTCAATTTCGCTTCGAGGGCGAAAACGTGAGTTTGGTGGCCCGACAAGGTCCCGACATGGGAATGCTGCGTGTACGCATCGATGGCCTCGACGCGCTCGCCGACCTGGTGCCCAGAAGCGAGTTCGGCGAATCGATCGTGGACCTCTACTCGCCCGAAGTCCGGCCCGCCTCGACGATTCCGCTGGCTTCGCGGCTGCCCGCTGGTGTCCACGTGCTGGAAGTCGAGAGCCTTGGACGCGCCTCACCGCGTTCCACGGGCGGAAGAGTCGTCATCGACGGGATCGCAGTATCGAACTCCAGACCGCTTTGGCCTTACGCGGCCACCGGAATCGCCTGGGCCGTGGCGCTTGGCCTCATTGCGTGGCGGTTCGCTCGCCCGATTTGGGACGCCGTACCCGCGCGCATACGACAAGTTCGGCTGACGCCTCCCTTGCTCCGCTCTCATACCGTGTACGGAATCTCAAGCCCGGCGCTGCTGACAGCCTCCGCGGCCGCCATACTGCTTGCCGCGCTGCCCGGCGGTGACGCCCTCTCTCCGTTCACGATCCTGCGGCTCGTTATCCTGGCTTATCTGGCCGCCCTCGTTATCGCGCATCCAGATGCCGTAGCCATCGTGACCGCCGGCGCGCAGTTCTTGCATCCGCTCAGACCGCAAACCGGCCCCGTGGCATTCTCCGTTCCAGAGCTTCTGCTTATGGCTCTCGCAACCGGATGGGCGGCGCGAGGCTTCTATCGACGTAAGTTCGAGCTGCGGCGTTCGACGATCGGCTTCGTCGCCGCTTACTTCGTACTCGCCGCGCTGGCCTCAACAGCGTTCGCCGAGTACCCAAAGTTCGCTCTCAGATCGTTCCGAACGACCGTCGTTGAACCCGTTGCGCTGTTCTTCCTGCTCACGGCTTTCCTGAGCGGACGGCGCGCCGCCGCGCTGATACCGGCTGTCGCCGCGGGTGGGGTCATTGCCGCCGCTACGGTCGTCTTCGATCCCCTGCTGGACAGGGTTATCACGGCAGGCGTGCCCAGACTGCGCGGAATCTACGAGTCCCCGAACAATCTGGCGTTCATCCTTGAGCGGACGATCCCGCTGCTCGTGGGCTTGGCCGTGGCCTGGAAGGGTTCGGCGCTAGGCCGTGCGGCGACCGCGGTCGCCGCCGGTGCCGGTGTGGTTCTGATTCTCACGTTCTCCAGAGGCGCGTGGCTAGCGTCGGCGGCAGCTACGGCTCTGCTGGGTCTGCCGCAATTGCGGAGGCTGCCGGTTAAGCGCAGGTTGCTCGGTCTCGGGGCCGTCCTCATTCCCGTCGCAGCGCTCGCGGCGCTGGTTGGAACGGACCGGCTCTCCATCCTTTTCAGAACCGGCGACCGCAGCGGTGTTTCAAGAGTTTGGCTATGGGACTCCGCCGTCGAGATGATTCGAGATTTCCCACTCTTTGGAGTCGGTCTCGACAACTTTCTCTACCACTACGCGGCCTACCTTAGGCCCGAGGCCTGGCGCGAGCCGCACATGTCCCATCCGCACAATCTGGTACTCGACGCCTGGTTGAGCACGGGAGTGTTCGGCGCGCTGGCCATCATCGCGGCGCTGGCCATCTTCTACCTTTTGATCAGACGGTCATACTGTCTGCCGGACTGTCCAATCCCGCGCCCGGTTTTACTCGGCGTGGCTGCGTCGATGACTGCGGCCATTGCACACGGGCTTGTCGACAACTTCTACTTTCTCCCCGAACTGTCCGGGTTCTTCTGGACGCTCATGGCGTTCGCCGTTTGCCTGGCTAACAGCCCGACTCGGCAGCCGGGCAGCGCCTTGGAGACGCAAGTCGGTCCCATCGAAGAGGGACAGGCAACCGCAGGGCCGTAATCTGGCACTCCCCCGGTCAAACGGTCGACAGGCCGAACCGCCTCTTATTTCCCAATGCAGAACTTGGAGAATATCGTCTCCAGAAGGTCTTCTGTCGCATCTTCGCCGGTTATCAGTCCCAGTTCGGTAATCGCGCCGTGCAGGCCAATAGAGACGAAGTCCGACGGGAGCGAGTCGTCCACGGCCTCAAGTGAACTTCGCACGTGCTCCCGCGCCCGTACCAGCGCCTCGCGGTGCCGTTCGTTGGAAACAAGTGGTATTTCGCCGGCGGTGAGCGACCCCGCCCCGATTTCGCGTATGATCGCTCGCCTCAGCGACTCGACCCCCCGATGCTCCAGGGCGCATGTGTGAACCATGCCGACGTCGGGCAGCAGATCAGCGACCCGGGCAGCGGTGACCTGAGCGGGCAAGTCATCCTTGTTCATGACGATCAGCGCCGGCCGACGCGAGTTGCGGACGAGCCGGGCGACATCCTCATCGGGTCTGGAAAGCGGCCTCGACGCGTCCAGCACCAACAGAACCAGATCGGCCTCACCGAGCGCCCGCTTGCTTCGCTCGACGCCCTCCGCTTCGGCCGCGTCGGTCGTTCCGCGAATTCCAGCCGTATCGACCACGACGACCGGCACTCCATCGAGATTGAGCGACTCCTCCAGCACG
This sequence comes from Chloroflexota bacterium, assembly GCA_026708165.1. Taxonomy (GTDB): domain Bacteria; phylum Chloroflexota; class UBA11872; order UBA11872; family VXNJ01; genus JAPOVO01. Next base: position 9,704 of record JAPOVO010000272.1, read on the forward strand.
TCGCGGGTGGTGCCAGGCAGCTCTGTGACGATGGCGCGGTCGGTGCGCAGCAACGCGTTTAGAAGGCTCGACTTTCCGACGTTGGGCGTGCCCACTATCGCCAGCCGCAGTCCGTGACGCAGCAAGATTCCCTCCGACGCCCCCTCGATCGAGCTATCGATCGCCCTCTTGATATCGAGAAGCTGGCTGTGGAGCGCCCGTCGCGGCAGCGGCGGCACGTCGTCCTCGGTGAAATCGATCTCGGCCTCCATCTGCGCCAGTAGGTCCAGACATTTGCTTCTTATTTCTCGCACCTCATTCGACAGCGCGCCCTGGAGCTGTTTTTCGGCAGCCTTCAGGGTCAAGTCCGTTGGCGCGCTCACCGCATCCGCCACAGCTTCGGCCTGCGCAAGGTCTATGCGGCCGCTCAGGAACGCGCGTAGTGTGAACTCGCCGGGCCTCGCCTGCCGCGCTCCGGCGTTGACGATCGACCGCAGGGCCGATCTGACCGCAGCCAGCCCGCCATGACAGCTCACCTCCACCACGTCCTCGCGGGTGTAGGAATGCGGGCCGCGCATGTAGGTGATCATCGCCTCGTCGATATGCGAGCCGTCTTCCGAGTCGACAAGCCGACCCAGCGTCGCCACACGATTCTGCGGTAGACGCCCCGAATTGGTCCGGAAAGCTCTTAGACCGATTTGCAGGGCGTCGGGACCGGAAATGCGAATGACACCAATCCCCGCCGGACCGAGCGCCGTGGAAATAGCGGCGATAGTGTCGGACATATCGCCCGTCATGGGCGGTTTACCCCGAAGCTAGGCCGGGCAGGCGGCCCTGAAGGATGCTGTCGAAAGCCGCTCGCTAATTCCCTTCGCGGCGCGCAGCGCCCTCTCGTATTCCCACCTGAGCACCCAGCGCCTGGTATGGATGCTTATGTGGTCCCAGGGGAAGACCTCGTTTGCGGGGCGGTCCCGGTGGATGAACCAATCGAGGTCCACGCCGGTTTCCCGGCAGGCCCGCTCCCAGCGCGCGAAGTCGAACCATTCGTCCCAAGAGTCGAGCCGGCTACCGAGCTCCCACGCCCGCCGGATAGCCCGCCCGACACGCCGGTCGCCAAGCGACAGCAGCGCCTCGATCGCGCTGTTGTCGGGATCGTTCCAGTTGAGCTTTATCGACCGGTCCCGAAGCGACGACTTCAACAGGGCCTGCTTCTCCAGGATCGACTCTTTCGAGTCCTGCGGGAACCACTGAAACGGAGTGTGCGCCTTCGGCACAAAGGTCGACACGCCAACTCTCACCTTTGCTCGACCGCCGCGCGATCTCCGCCCGACGTCGAGAACCCGCTTGGCCAGCCGGGCGATGTGCTTCACGTCCTCGAGCGTTTCGGTGGGCAGTCCGATCATGAAATACAGCTTTACGGTGTGCCAGCCCTGCGAGTAGGCAAGCTCAACCGTCCGCAGCAGTTCCTCCTCCGAGACTCCCTTCTGGATCACTTCCCGCATTCGCTCCGTCGCCGCCTCCGGTGCGAACGTCATGCTCCCCTTCCGCGAAGGCGCGAGGGCCTCGGCCAGCCCCACGTTGAAGGCGTCCACTCTGGTGGACGGGATGTTGATCGACAGACGCTCATCCGACTGCTGCTCGCGAATATCTCCGATGAGCGTGTGGATGTCCCTGTAGTCGGCGGCGCTCAGCGAAAGCATCGTCAAGTCCCGATGGCCGGTCGCCTTGATAATCGCATCCGCCATTTCCTTTACTTTTTCGGGGTCCCTGGACCGCACGGGCCGGTCGATGTAGCCGGCCTGGCAGAACCGGCAGCCCCGCATACAGCCGCGATGGATCTCGATGGACGCCCTGTCGAACACGGTCTCCGTAGAAGCGACCACGGGCATTTTCGGGTACAGGTATTCGTTGATGTCCACGTGAATCCGGCGGATCTCCGCCGGGACGGCGGCATCCACCGGCTCCGTGGCGGTCAGAGAATAGTCAGCGGCGTATTCGGGCTTGTAGAGCCGAGGGACGTAAACGCCTTCGTAACCCGCAACTTCGCTCAGATATCGCTCGCGCCAGCCTTCCTCCACGCCCTTCCACTTGTCCAAAGTTCGCATTAGCTGCGGGAGGATTTCCTCGCCCTCGCCTATGACTATCACGTCGAAGAAGTCGGCCATCGGCTCAGGATTAACGAGCGACGCGCCCCCGCCTACGACGATCGGGTCGCGCTCGCCCCGATCAACGGAATCGAGTGGAATCTTCCCAAGGTCGAGCACTTCGAGAACGCCTGTCGCTCCCATCTCGTACGGCAGTGTGAACCCCAGCATGTCGAACTGGGAGAGTGGACGCCGCGAGTCGAGTCCGAACAGCGAAGTATCGGCCTCCCGAAGCGCGTCGGCCATGTCGGGCCAGGGGCAAAACGCCCGGTCGCAAAGGAAGCGCGGCAGTTCGTTGACCAGCTCGTAGAGGATCTGGATCCCCAGATTCGACATGCCGATCTCATAAGAATCGGGGAAGATCATGCAGAGCTTGACGTCCGCGCCGTCCCACGGCTTGTCGCGGGCGTTCCACTCGCCGCCCGCGTAATGCGCGGGCCTGCGCACACGCCCCAGAAGCGGTTCGACGTTAACCCTGGCGCTCACGTTCACTGATCCTGCTCAAAGCTGATGTCCTTTTGCGGTTAGACGGACTCCAAGAATAACAACGTGGAAATCACCTACTCAATCACATATCGCGTCCGAGCGCACAACAACAAGGTCGCCTTCATGACTAGAAGCCTGCGACTCCGTCAAATGTCTGCGTATAGGAATCAGGCGGGTCTCACGGCACAGCGCCAATTGGCGACGTGATTCGTCCCGCAAGAGGCTCAGTTGTATCCCCGCTGCCACGCTCGCGGCACTTCTCTAAATGGCGGCGACTGTAGCTGAAGTATACGTAAGCTCATAGAATCCAACTCGTCCCAAATCCAAAGCGGTAACCCGGAGTCCGCCTGAATGAAAGTTGATCCATCGGTAATCCCCGGCCTGCTCTTCCTGCTGGCAGAGTTGGTCGCGCTGGCTGCCGTGGGCTACGTCATTGTCCGCGTTGCGCTGCGAGAGTCCGATCAACGAGTCGCGCTGGCGCAAGGCCTGGTCGTCGGACCGGCGATCTGGGGCGTAGTCGTCAACTTCATTATGTACGCGTTACCGGGAATGGCCGGAGTTTTTGCTGGCTGGGTATCCGTGCTGGCGCTGGCCGCCGTGCTGGTATGGCGCGCTCCAACACCGGTCCGACTGCAATTGCGCACGGCGGGGGTGTTCGCTGTCGTTGCCTTGGCGCTCTTCTGGGCCGCGCTTGCCAGCCGGCAGACGATGGGCATAATCGACCCGCACGTGCACCTTGGACTCGCCGCATCGATCCGCGAGGGACTGTTCCCGCCCCAACTCCCTCACAGTCCTGGGGCGCCGGCTCCCTATCACTATGGCTTCTATTTGTTAAACGGCCTGTTGTCGCCCCCGTTCGGCCCCAACCTGGCGTTCAACGAGGAACTGCTGGGCGCATATGCCTGGGTGAGCCTCTTCTTGGTGGTGACGACCGTTATCCTGCGGCGCGCCTCCCGTTTTGCCCTCCTGATCACCGCTCCGATTCTTCTCACGGCTGGCGTATGGACCTCTACCAGTTGGCTTAGCGGCATCTTGGAGGTTCCGGTCCCGATCGGTGTCCCGGCGGCCGGGATACGCGCATCTCTCATGGAAATCTGGTGGCCATCTGTGGAGCTGCCTTACGCTTCGCGGTTTTTCGCGCTGTCAAATATCTGGAAGCCGACATTCCCGCTGTCGTATGCGCTGGCTTACATAGTGCTTGCGCACGCTGCAAGCGCCCGCCGACGGTCGTGGCTCTCGGTGATTACGCTCGCCGCGCTGGTCGGGTTTCTAGGTCTCATGTCGATCTCGCTCACCCCAATAGTGTTCCTTTTGTGGGCAAGCCTCGAAGCGATTCATGCAAGAGACATCAGGCGGACGGGCAATTCCGTGCGGGTCCCCTTGGTCCGCTCGGCCTCCGGTCTATTGCTCGCGGCGACATTAGTGTTGACCGTTTGGTTTTCCACCACCGTCTTGGGTGGCTCCGAGAGGTCCGCCCTGTCACTTGGCGGTAGCGAATACGTCGAGGGTTGGCCCATGTTCGGCGCGCTAGATCGGCTGCCGGGCGGGGTCGGCATACTGGAGCTTGGCCCGCTCGCCATTATCGGCGCTGCCTTGCTGCTGGCCCGGCGCGACCGCTTGGTGCTGGCCCTGGCGGCGGGAGCTGGCCTGTTGCTGCTTACCACGCTGGTGCTTGCATACGAGCCAAGACCATACGACCAGGTCCGGCTCGAGCGCCACGCGCGCAACTTCGCGCTGTTTGCGCTTCTCATTGCACTCGGCGTCCGCCTGGCCGCCCAGAGGTCCATGCGCTGGCGCTACGCCATCAGCTCGGCGCTGGTAGGACTGATCGTTTGGCCGACAATCATCGCGCCCGTGCGCAACCTCGGCTTGGCGGTCGCCAGCGGGATTGACCTCGCCAACGCGCGGCGAACGGCCACGGCCTCCCCAGCGGCTTTTCACTCTCGATTCGTGCTCGATTTCTCACCCTCTGACCGTGTCACCACTTACATTCGCGACAACACCCCGGTCGACACGCGCGTCTTCTCCACTCATCCCGGTCAAATGACCTACGCCACGGGCCGTCCCAACGCGTCGGGATTTGCCGGCCTCGTCCACTTTCTGCGAATTAGAGGACCTGCGTATTTGGACGTTCACGACTATCTCGAGCCAGCCGCCGTCCGCCGGCTCGGCTTCGAATACATCCATGCGTCCGATTCGTGGGTGGAAAACCTACCCGACGACGCGGCCGAGCAGCTCAACGATCCTCGCCTGTTCGAGCTCCTCATCCGCGATGAGTCCGAGCGTCTCTACCGAGTTTTGCCAGCGTTTCTGAGCCTCGACGGGTCGCCCGCTCCCGCTTCATACGAGGCTCTGAGGCAGGCCGTTCCCGCGACCACCCGGGTATTTCTGCCCGAGATATTCAAATCGAGGGAAGTCACCCGCACTGCGCAGGCGTTGTCCCATACTCGGCTGCTCGGCGTCATCGATGGCGAGTCGATCGATCTGCAGACAGCCTGGTCGGCTGAGCCGCTCGGCGACCACGAGCCAGACCTGATCATCATGCCAACGGGCTTCGTTCCCTGGGTGCTTTCTCCCATCGCGCGCCAGCCGATCTGGTGGAGCGACGAAACCGCCGTCTACGCCATCAATGGCGCCATCGCGCCGATCATGCCGCCGCCGCCGTGGGCTGAGCCAATCGGTCTTGGCGTCCAGGTGCCAGGCGTGCACACCACAGACGGACGGGCAGTCTTTACCGCCACCTTCGATAACCACGCCGACGGCCGATGGTCAGGCCAGGACTGGGTGGTCATTGCGATAGACGAATCGCCCTTAGGCCTCCCGAAGAAACTCCTTCCCGATCGCCACACTCCGGCGACAGACCTGTGGTTTTCCGGTCAGATAGGGCTGGATTCGCGAACAACCTCACTTACATACGAGTTCGATTTCCTCGCGCCCGGCCTGGCATTTCGACACGGTGCCGGCGCGTGGACTCCCGCTCAGGCGTCGGACGCGGAATTAGGTCCGGGTACGTACACTCTGGCCGTGCGTCTGCGCCACGAATACAAGCCGAATCAGTGGCGCACGGTGTCCTACATTCCAGTGCTCAGGATCACGGTCTCCGAGACCGGTCAACTCTCCTATCAGGTCCACGAAGAGGCCAGAAGCATCAAGACTGATCAGTAGGCTCAATCCGGACCCACTCTCGAAACGGGCCCGGCACGCCCATCCGATCGTGCCTGCCCGAACACGCTCA
>JAPOVO010000209.1 GCA_026708165.1 Chloroflexota bacterium
GCGAGAACTTCCCGGACGAATGGAAGCTCGCGCTCGAAGTAATGGATCTAAGTGTCCATTCCCCGGCATCGCCAGTTCAAGAGAAGCTGAACGATATCACGATTCAGATGCAGGAAGAGGCCCTGCTGCACAAGCGCACGCCCGAGGATGCCGTCGAATGGGGCGCCACCGAGTCCCAGAAGGAAGTTGACAAGTGGTGGGAGCAGCGAGGCTAGATATAGCGTCGAACCCTTCTGTAACCAACACTGCCTTCGATTTCTGAGAGTTGCGCCGCGGCCGTGTATCAGCGGGCGCTTAAGGGATCTATCGGCGTAGCCGAACAGGTGCGGACCATGCCATGGCGACTGTAGACGCTCCCGCGCCTCAGGCCAGCGGCAAGGCCCGCCTCTCGGCGAGCTGGCGAGAGGCCCTCTGGTGCTATACGTTCCTTTCGCCGTGGCTGCTGGGGTTCCTGGTGTTTACGGCCGGCCCCATCGTGGCGGTCTTCTATCTCGGCTTCACGCGCTACAACGTCTTCAAGGCGCCCCAATGGGTTGGGCTGGAAAACTACGTCGGCATCTTCACCGACGACCGCCTTTTCACCATCACGCTGCTCAATACCATCTACTTCGTCGTGATATCCGTGCCTGGACAGCTTTTGATCGCGTTCACGCTCGCGATGTTCCTCAACACCCGTATTCATGGCAGAGGCGCCTACCGAACGCTGTTCTATCTCCCCATGATCGTGCCGCACGCCGCCGCTTCGGTGATTTTCTTGTGGCTGCTGCACGCTGAGCTGGGGGTAGTGAAGCACCTTCTGGACGTATTCGGAATACCCAGCCCGCTCTGGTTTCAAGACGAGAACTGGTCAAAGCCCGGAATAATCCTGCTCTCGTTCTGGTATGTCGGTCAGACGATGGTGATCATGCTGGCGGGCTTGCAGAATATCCCGACCCACCTGTACGAAGCGGCGTCCATCGACGGGGCCAACGTCCTGCGGCGCATGTGGCACGTAACGATCCCGATGCTCAGTCCTACGACCTTCTTTCTACTCGTAATCGGTCTCGTTACCCACTTCCAGGTTTTCACCTTCGCGTACATCATGACGCGGGGCGGGCCTTTGAATTCAACGCTCTTCTACGTCCTCTATCTCTACCGTTACGCCTTCAAGAACTTTGAGATGGGCTACGCGTCGGCCATGGCGACGGTGCTGTTCGTTTTGGTGCTCGCCGTAACCGGAATTACGTTCGGCACAAGCCGGCACTGGGTGCACTACGAGACATGAGTGATCGAGTCGCGGTAATCGCCACGCACGTCCGGCGCGGACTATTCCAGTCCGCGCCCGGAGTGGGGCGCCATGCCGCCATCCATTTTGTTCTTCTCATTGTGGCGTTCATCTTCGCCTTGCCGTTCTTGTGGATGGCTTCCACTTCTCTCAAGGAAGCGACCCAGGTTGAGAGCTTCCCTCCCGTCTACATACCCAGTCCGGTCGTTTGGGAGAACTACGTTGAGGCGCTAACCTTCCTGCCGTTCCATCAGTACTTCTTCAACACGACGCTGATCTCAGCGCTCGTGATCGTCGGGGACGTGCTGTCGGCCTCTTTCGTCGCCTACGGTTTTGCCCGATTGCGTGCCCCCGGCCGGAACTTCCTCTTCATAGTCATGATCAGCACGATGATCGTTCCGCTGGCGGTCAGACTGCTACCGACGTTCTTGCTCTTCAAGTGGATGAACTGGGTCAACACCTTCCTGCCGTTGATCGTGCCGGCTTTCTTCGGCACGCCCTATTTCATTTTTTTCGTCCGGCAGTTCTATCGGACGATCCCACAGGAGCTCTCCGACGCCGCCAGGGTAGACGGCGCGTCGGAGTTCAGGATTTGGTGGCAGATCATGGTGCCGTTGTCGAGGCCGGTGCTGATCGCCATCGGCATATTCGCGTTCGCCAACGTCTGGAACGACTTCCTCTACCCGCTCGTCTTTCTGACCGACAGGACGAAATGGACGATAAGCATCGCCCTTAGCGCCATGATCGACGCGACGGGCGAGGACATCCAGTTCTGGAACCTCATGATGGCCGCGGCTTTCGCTTCCGTCGCGCCCATGGTGGTCGTATTCGGCTTTGCGCAGCGCTATTTCACGCAGGGCGTTACTCTGACGGGAATCAAGGGATAGCCATGCCGCCTTGCCGTTCCGCCCCCGCAAACATGCCGGTGCCGCCGCCGTCCGCGTGGGCGGCGTAGAGAGTGGCAGTCTCCGGCCAAGGCGGCCCTAACGAGCGTCCGAACATACTGCTGTATTGCACCGATCAGCAGCGTTTTGACACAATAGCCGCTCTCGGAAATTCCGAGATTCGCACGCCCCATCTCGACAGGCTGGCGGCCGAGGGCGCGGCTTTCACCCATGCCTATTGCCAGAACCCCGTATGCACGCCGAGCCGTGCCAGCTTCTTGACCGGAATGTACCCGAGCGCCAATCACGTCATTCGCAACGGGTGCGAGACCTACCCCGCGAGCCTTGTCGACAAACTCATAAGCCGTATCATGTCCGACGCCGGTTACGACTGCGGTCTGATCGGCAAGCTGCACCTGGCAGGCGCGCACAACGGACCCGAGAACCGCCGCGACGACGGCTTCGACTATTTCCAATACAGCCACATGCCGTATCGATACTGGCCCGAAGGCGACTCATACCTCGAATGGGTACGGCTTCAGGGCCACGATCCCGTTGACGCAATCGACACATACGACTCGCCCGGTTTGAGGGTGGTAACTCCTGACAACGGATGGGCTGGACTAAAGGTACCCACGCCCGGTTCGGATAATGCGCCGCCGGAGCTGCACCAGACCAGGTGGTGTACCGACAAGGCTATCGAGTTCATATCCCAGCCCCGCGAGCGCCCCTGGTTCCTCAGCGTCAATGCGTTCGACCCGCATCCTCCCTCGGATCCTCCCTGGGACTACTACAAGCGTTATCCGCCGGAGACGTTGAGCGATCCCCCCTTTCGCGAAAGCGATCTCCACCGGCAGGAGCGTTTAGCGCAAGTCCCATTTGCCGTGGGACCGTACCCGCTCGACGTGATCAGAGCCCGCCAGCTAAAAGCCGCTTACTACGCGATGATCGAGCTGATCGACTGTGAAATAGGACGGCTGTTGGACTGGCTCGAATCGGCCGGTCTGCGCGAAAACACCGTAATCATCTTCACAAGCGATCATGGTGAGGCGCTGGGCGACCATGGGCTGGTGATGAAGGGAGCGCGGTTTTACGAAGGACTTGTGCGAGTGCCCCTGCTGTGGTCCTGGCCCGCGGGAGCGACGGCGGGGCTGCAGAGCAACGCCTTGGTCGAGCTTGTCGATATCGTCCCGACTCTTCTGGAGATCAGCGGTCTGCCCGTTCCCGCCCACGTTCAGGGACGGTCGCTGTTGCCCATTCTCGCGGGCAGCGCGCCCCCCGATCACCACAAGGACTTCGTGCGATGCGAGTACTTCTACCATTCCGCGGACGGACGACCCGCCTACGCCACGATGTACCGCGACGAGCGCTGGAAGCTTGTCTGTTATCACGGCGCCGGTTTGGGCGAGCTTTTCGATCTCCAAAACGACCCGCACGAATTCGACGATCTTTGGCTTGAGCCCGGTCGGGACCCGATTCGCAACGAGCTAATCAGCAGGTCGTTTGAGGCCTGGACGCTCGATATGGACCCGGGCGAGCCTCAGGTCTGGCCCTGGTAGCGATTACTCGGATCAGCGGCCAGCTTTAGCCCCGCCGTTCGACGACTCTTAACCGCCGCCTCCACCACCCGCGCGAACGCCCGCCTCGGTCATCGGCGCGGGATCCAGCGCCTGAGCCAATTCGTCCTCTGAAAGATCGGTCATCCGCTTCGCAACGTCGGGGATGCTCTCGCCCGTGCGGACGGCTTCCTTGGCGATTTCCGCCGCCGCCGCGTAACCGATTCTTGGCGCCAGGGCCGTCGCCAGCATGGTGTTGCGCTCCAGCCAGTGGCGGATCATCGTTTCGTCCGGCTCCAGACCGCGGACGCCTAGCTCGTCGAACTGCTTGCAGCCGTTCGCCAGGATGTCGATCGATTGCGAGAGGTTGTGGGCTATGACTGGCATCATCACGTTCAACTGGAGCTGCCCGGCCACCGCCGCCATCGTGACGGCCAGGTCGTTTCCAAGTACCTGAAAGCAGATCATGTTCAGACACTCGGCCATCACCGGGTTGACCTTGCCGGGCATGATCGACGAACCCGGCTGGACCGCCGGCAGCCTGATCTCGGAAATCCCCGTGCGTGGTCCCGATCCCAGCAGACGGATATCGTTGGCCAGCTTGCCCAGGTCGACCGCCAACGCCTTGAGCGCCGCCGAGAGCATTGCGAACCGCGACATGCTCTGCATCGAGTAGAACAGGTTTTCGGAACGCCGCACGGTCAGACCGCTCAGCTCGCCCAGCACCTCGACAACCCGCTCTTGATAGCGAGGCTCCGCGTTGAGACCGCTTCCCACGGCAGTCCCTCCGATGCTCAGCTCCTGGACATCTACTTCCGCTGCGGCGATTCGCTCGCGACCGCGTCGAACTGCAACCGCATAGGCCCCGAATTCCTGCCCCAGCCGGACCGGAGTGGCGTCCTGCACGTGCGTCCGGCCCGACTTGACGATGCCATCCCATTCCTCCGACTTCCGCTCCAGCGAAGCGGCAAGTCCGTCAAGCGCCTCGTAAAGCGGCTGCAAGAGATGCAACGCGGCAAGCGCGATGGCGGTCGGGATGATGTCGTTGGTCGACTGCGCCATGTTTACGTGGTCGTTGGGATGCACGGGATCGTAGTCGCCGCGCGAACCGCCCAATAGCTCGTTCGCCCGATTGGCCAGCAATTCGTTCGCGTTCATGTTGTGCGACGTGCCCGCCCCGGCCTGGAAAACATCGACCACGAACTGATCGCCGTGCAGCCCATCCAGCACTTCGTCCGCGGCCTGAACAATCGCGTCGGCAAGCTTCGGGTCTAGGCGCCCCGTCTCACGATGCGTAACGGCCGCCGCCTTCTTGATGAGCACCGTCGCCCAGACGAACGCCGGATGCGGACCTATTGCGCTGATTGGGAAATTATCGACCGCCCGCTGAGTCTGAACGCCGTATAGGGCTTCGGACGGAACCTCGACTTCGCCGAGCGGATCGCGCTCAGTCCGTGTTGCCATCAATTCATATCCTTCGCTTCGCGGGATCGTAATCAACCGGGCCGCGACCGGTTATCAAGGGACCGTTCGATTCTATCTGCCGGGAGTCGCCGTCAGACGCCCATTATCTCCACGAGCTCCCGCACACCGTCCGCAGATTTATGTAAAGCAGCCAGCTCTTCCTCGGTCAAGGAAACGTCGATCATCCCCTCGTAACCTTGCGCCCCCAGCTTGACGAGCACTCCCACGAACGTGCCGTTTATCCCATATTCGCCTTCGAGCAGGACCGAGCATGGAAACAGCCGCTTCTGGTCGAGGATTATCGAATCAATCATCAGCATCACTGCCTCGCCCGGAGCTTCGTAGGCGCTGCCGCGCTGCAACAGCTTCACGATCTCCGCACCCCCGTCCCGCGTCCTTTGAATAATCGCGTCCAGACTATCCTGAGACAGCATTTCGCCAACCGGGACGCCTGCCACGGACGTGTAACGAGGCACTGGCACCATCGCGTCCCCATGCCCTCCGAGAACGAATCCCGACACGTCTTCAGGCGATACGCCCAGTTCCCAGGCGATGAACGTCCGATACCTCGCCGAATCCAGGATGCCGCCCTGTCCTATCACCCGCTCCTTGGAAAACGACGTTACGGAATGGACGAGCTGGGCCATGGCGTCGACCGGGTTGGTCAGTACGATGAACTTGCAGTCGGGAGACTTCTCGGCAAGCCGGCCTGCCACGTCCTCTACGATCTCCTTGTTCTTCAGCAGAAGGTCGTCGCGCGACATTCCGGGCTGACGCGGAAACCCCGACGTGATTACGCAGATGTCGGAGTTCTCGGATTCGTCATAGCCCGTCGAGCCGATCAGGTTCGGTGGATACCCCATCAGCGGGCCGGTCTGATTGAGGTCGAGCGCCTTGCCTGCGGCGAACCCTTCGACCACGTCGATCATCACGACGTCGGCATAACCTCTCTCGGCTACCCGTCGGGCGATGGATCCTCCAGTCTGCCCCGCGCCCGCGATGGTTACCTTAGTGCGTGCCAAAAACCCCTCCGCATCAGTCTTCTTGTATAGCCGTGAAGACGCCCTTCCGGGCTTTTTCGCATTACTCTATACGGCCGCTTCGGACTCCACTCGTTTGCGACCGGCGATCTTGTTTGCAATCGAAGCCTCTCGAAGCAGTTCGATCTTGTTTGCCGGGTCTATTCCCACGGGGCAAGCGTCGTCCCACGACTCATCGGGATCGCAGTCCCAAATTCCGCCGCTGTCGTTGATCTTTTCGAGGCGGTCCCGGTCCGACCCGTCGCGCACGTCGGCCGCCAACCGGAACTCCCGAACGAGCGCAGCCGGGCCGATGAAGCCCGCGGACGCATTTGCGCCGGTGACGGCCGCGTCGCAAAGACCGCAGGAAATGCATGCCTGGGACCGTCCCAGACGGTCAACCTCCTCCTGCGTCATGTCCGAGTCCATGCCGCTCCCGGGCGATTCTGCATCGGGTTGAATCCACGGCTCCCCCGCCCCGAGCGTCAGGAAGGTGGGATCGAAGTCGGCGACGAGGTCCCGAATAACCGGATGGTTTTGCAAGGGGGCTATCTCGACGGGGGATCCGTTGCAATCGAGGGACGATACGCGCGTTCGACACGCGAGCACGGGCACGCCATTGACCTGTACCCCGCAGGCTCCGCAGAACCCTCCCCGGCACGAGTAACGAATCGCCAGCGACGAGTCCTGTTCCTGCTGGATCGAAACCAGGGCGTCGAGAACGGTCATCGACTCCCCAACCGCCACCTCATAGTTGCGCGCTTCAGGCCTGTCATGCGTTTCGGGATCGTACCTGCTTATCTGCAGTCCGAGTCGTTGTTCCGCCATTAAAAAGCCCTCGCGTCGGGATCGTCGGTCTTTGCCGCAAGCTCTCCGGTTTCGATTCGTGTCCCCTCGCGATTTTGATAGGCAAGCGTGTGGAGTCGCCAGTGCTCATCGTCTCGGTCAGCGTGGTCTCGTCTGAAGTGGCTACCACGCGACTCCGTGCGGTTGCTTGCGCTATCCAGCACGACTCCCGCAACTTCCACCATGTTTATCAGCTCGAGCGCCGCCCTAACTTCGAGGTTGAACCGCTTGGACTTGTTGGCAATGCCGATGTCGGCGAGCCGTTCGGAGACAGAGTCGAGGGCGGATCGCGCAGTCGCCAGCCCTTCGCCATCGCGGAAGACTCCGACGTGGGATGACATGACCGAACGCATTTCACCCGTCAGCGTCGACGCCCTCTCCGCGCCTGGATGTGCCACCAACCGGCCGACCCGATCGGCCTCGTCGTCGCGCGCGGCGCTCAAGTCAGCGAAGTGGAGAACTCCTTCCGATGCCCGGTTGGCGGCTGCGTTGCCAGCCAGTCGGCCAAAGACAAGCGCCTCGGCCAGTCCGTTTCCAGCCAGCGGACCGGCTCCATGGACTCCTGTGCTTGCACATTCGCCCACCGCATAAAGCCCGGCAACCGCAGTGGAGCCGTCAAGGTCGGTGGGTATTCCACCCGCGCTGGAGTGCGCGGAAGGAACGACGGGAACAGGATTCTCGCTCGGATCGAGATTAAGCAGGTCCCCGCAGAGGCGCTGGAAATTCGGCAGCGAGGAGGCCATATCCCCGTTGCGGCTCGCGTCGAGACTCACGCACCCGCCGTTTACGCCGCGGCCTGCGTCGATCTCGGTCTGCACCGCGCGGGAGACGATGTCGCGGGGCGCGAGCTCCAGGCTTTCGGAAGCGTAGCGCTCCATGAAACGCTCGCCCTCTGAATTGCGCAGTAGCGATCCGTGCGACCGCGCCGCCTCGGTTATCGATATCCCGCGGGCTAGCGCGTTCCCGGCGACGTAAAGGCCCGTAGGGTTGAATTGAACGAACTCCATGTCGCGCAAGGGAAGTCCCTCGCGATATGCAAGCGCAAGGCCGTCGGCGGTGTTGGAAACTGGACTTGTGTTGATCTCGTAAACACCCGCCGCACCGCCCGTCGCCAGTATGACCGCCCGGGCCCCGACTGCGTGCAGCTCGCCCGACCGCAAGTCGGTCGCGACCACTCCCAGTACTTCCTCGTCGCGCACGACCAAGCGTGTTACATACCATTCGTCCAGAACGGTGACGCCCGCTTTGACAAGCTCTGCCCAGAGAGTCTGTGCCAGGAGAACACCTGTCCAGTCGGCGCCATGGGCCGCGCGGGACCGGCTCGTGCCGCCAAGCCTGTGAAGCGCAAGGCGGCCGGTCGGATCGCGGTCGAACGCGACGCCGCTGTTTTCCATCTCGATAACGGCGCTCGCAGCATCCGCGCAAAGCGTCTCGACCGCATCCCTCTCCGACAGAAAGTCTCCCGCCCGAACGGTGTCGGTTGCATAAGTTTCCAGATCGTCCGAAGGATCGAGCGGCGCGTTGATCCCGCCTCCCGAAGATGTCGAACCTGATCGGACAGGATGATCCTTCGATATCAACGCGACCCCGGCGGATGCCGAAGCGGCCAGAGCCGCGCGCATACCCGCAACACCGCCGCCGATAACAACCACGTCAAATTCGAGCATCAGCGCCGCGTGCCTTTCGTCAGCCGGATCGTCATGCCAAGAAATGCTCCACCAATGAGCTTAGAAAGATGACACCGGTGATTTTGGTCGATTTTGCCAAAAGCTGCCAGTCACACCGCCGCAATCGCGAAAAATCAAGAAATCGTAGACCGAACGGCGGCTGCGATTTCGTCCGGTATAGCCGCAACGCGCACGCCCGCGCGCTCGAACGCCTCTATTTTTTCCGTCGCCGTTCCCGATCCCCCTGAAACGATAGCCCCCGCGTGCCCCATGCGCTTCTCCGGCGGGGCCGTTCGCCCGGCGATGAATGCAAGGACGGGTTTGCTCACGTTCGCGGCGATGTGCTCGGCGCACTGCTCTTCATCCGTTCCGCCGATTTCACCGATCACGACTATCGCTTCGGTTGACGGATCACGCTCGAACATGTCTACGACGTCGATAAAAGACGTGCCGATAATCGGGTCGCCTCCTATCCCCACGCACGTGCTCTGTCCCAGGCCTGAAGCTGAAAGCGACTGGACTACCTCGTATGTCAGCGTTCCGCTGCGGCTGACAACCCCCACCGGCCCGGGCATGTGCATCTGTCCGGGCAGTATTCCGACTTTGACCTTGTGCGCGGGCGCTATCACGCCCGGGCAGTTCGGTCCGATCAAACGCGATCCCGCCGCCTTCACCCGGTGACAGACGGGAATCATGTCGATCACTGGAATGCCCTCGGTGATGCAGACGATCAGGGGAATGTTGGCGGCGGCCTGTTCCAGAATCGCGTCAGGCGCGGCGAACGCGGGTACGAAGATTATTCCGCAGTTCGGCTGGGTGCGGTCGACGGCTTCCTCGACCGTATCGAACACCGGCACGTCATGGACTGACTGCCCGCCCCGTCCTGGCACCACACCCGCCACGACGTTGGAGCCGTAGTCGAGAATGAGCCGCGCATGAAACGAACCCTGATTGCCCGTAATACCCTGCACGAGCACTCGTGTGTCGGCGTCGACGAGGATGCTCAAGCGGCCGCTCGACTAACCGCTTCGTTCACGGCGTCGACCATGCCGGTATACGCTGATATTCCAGCGTCGCGGAGGACTTCCAGTCCCTCTTCTTCATTGGTTCCGACCAACCTGACTACCAGCGGAACGTTGCGGTCCAGACCGGTAGTCGCCGCTACGACGCCTCGCGCGACTTCGTCGCATCGGGTAATCCCGCCGAAGATATTCACCAATACCAGCTTCACCGTGGGGTCGGCGAGGATGATCTCCATGGCCGTACGTACCTGCGCGGCGTCGGCTCCACCCCCGACGTCGAGGAAGTTAGCAGGCTCGCCTCCCTGGAGCTTTATTACGTCCAGCAGCGCCATCGCCAGACCCGCCCCATTGACCATGCAGCCGATATTGCCGTCGAGCTTGACGTAGCTGATGCCCGATTCTCGCGCCCTACGCTCAGGCCCCGTCTCCTCCTCGGAATTTCGGAGCCCGGCTAGTGCCGGCCGCCGGAAGAGCGCGTTGTCGTCGATGTTTACCTTGGCGTCGATGGCTCGGAGTTCGCCTTCCGGCGTGACGATCAATGGATTGATCTCCGCCAGCGAAGCATCCGTCCGCACCGCGAGCTCTACCAGCGAGCGGGCTATCGCCTCAAACTTGCGGACCTGCTCCCAGTCGAGACCAAGCATGAACCCCAAACGGCGCCCCTGGTGAGCATCCAGCACGCCGGACGGTTGAACATATTCCCTGTGAATCGCGGACGGATTGGTTCGTGCGACCTCTTCGATCTCGACTCCGCCCTCGCCGCTGACCATGAGCAGGATGCGTCTCGCATCACGGTCGACGATCGCGCCCAGATAGATCTCTCGTTCTATGTCGGATGCTTCAGCGACGAGCACTTTCTCGACCGGGTAACCGCCGATTGTGAGGCCGAGTATCTTTTCCGCCGCTTCCTGCGCGGCGGCGGGAGTCTGGGCCAGTTTGACTCCGCCCGCCTTGCCCCGTCCGCCCACCAGGACCTGAGCTTTGACGACGACCGGCTTGCCTATCTCCTCCGCAACTCCTCGCGCCTCACTGGCCGAGAAGGCTACGTTGCTCGCGGGTACGGGGATGCCGGCCTCAGCAAACAGCGCTCTCGCCTGGTATTCGTGGAGCTTCAAGCGTCGTGCATGAGCCTTATGAGCGCATCCGCAACGTCGGACGTGCCCACAGCGGTCGGGTCGTCGCGGTTGGGTTTCATGTCGTACGTAACGGAATCTCCGGCCTCGATCAGCCGCGCGATGGCGCTGTCGAGCATGTCGGCGGCGGTGGTTTCGCCAATGTGGCGCAGCATCATTAGACCCGACAGGATCATGGCGAGCGGGTTGACCTTGTTCATACCGGTATAGCGAGGGGCGCTGCCGTGCGTGGCCTCGAATACGGCGAAGTCGTCTCCGATATTCGCTCCCGGGGCGACGCCAAGTCCCCCAATCAATCCCGCGCACAGGTCCGAAACGATGTCGCCGTAGAGGTTCGGCAAGACCATCACGTCGTAGAGTTCCGGCTTTTGGACCAGCTGCATGCACATGTTGTCCACGATGCGGTCCTCGAATTCAACTTCGGGATAGTCCCGCGCAACGTCGCGGGCCACTTCGAGAAACAACCCGTCCGAGAATTTCATGATGTTGGCCTTGTGGACGGCCGTTACCTTCTTGCGGCCGTTCGCCAATGCGTAGTCGAATGCGAAACGGACGATGCGGTCGGTCGCCTCTACCGATATCGGTTTTATGCTGATGCCCGAGTCCGATGGAATGACCGACCCGTTCAGGCTGCTCAGATGTCCTATTAAATCCGACGCAGCCTGGGACCCTCTCTCGAACTCGATTCCCGCATAGAGGTCTTCGGTGTTCTCCCGAACGATCACGAGATCGATCTCGTCGTAGAACGAGCGAACTCCTTTATACATCTTGCAGGGACGCAGGCATGCATAGAGGTCCAGCTCTTTGCGCATGGCCACGGTCACGCTGCGAAAGCCCGTTCCCACAGGAGTTGTGAGTGGGCCTTTGATGGCAAGTTTGTTCTCTCGAATCGAATCTAGTACCGACTCCGGCAACGGCTCTCCGGTTTTCTCCGCGACTTCGGCTCCAGCATTCTGGATATGCCAGTCGAATTCGACGCCGGTCGCGTCGAGTACTCGACGCATAGCCTCGGCGATCTCCGGGCCTGTTCCATCACCGGGAATTAGTGTGACGCTATATGTCATTTGGTCCGTTTTATAGTGAGTTAGGACGATGCCGGGCTAAATGATACCCGCGCTATCCATGCCGTGTTTGTGCTTGCGGGAGACCGCGTCAAATTACTCGCACTGGGTGAAATGTCAATCGCAAAAAGTACGTCTACTGGGTCCTGAGGTCATATCGTGCAGGCGATAGACTGGGAGACTGGCGCCGCCGTGCGCCGATCGAAACGCTTACTCTGTAAACAGCGCACGTTTGCTTAATGAGGTAGGGGCAATGCCAACCATCGAGTCGACGCCCGAGTTAGTGGCGGGAATCTACGCGCGGATGCGTGAGACGTTGGAGATCGTGCGGACGCGCCTGGGACGTCCGCTGACTCTGGCCGAAAAGATCGTCTTCGGCCATCTGGACGATCCATCCGGAGACGACCTGACGCCCGGCGACAGTTACTTGCAGCTTCGACCCGACCGGGTTGCGCTCCAGGACGTGACCGGACAGATGGCGCTGCTCCAGTTCATGCTGGCCGCCCGCGACGAGGCGGCCGTGCCGACGACCGTTCACTGCGACCACCTCATCCGCGCGCACAACGGGTCCGCATCCGACCTGCACGTCGCTCGCACCGAGAACGCCGAAGTATTCCAGTTCCTCGCCTCTGTCTCCCGCAAGTACGGACTCGGATTCTGGAGACCGGGTGCCGGAATAATCCACCAGGTGGTACTCGAGAACTACGCGTTTCCCGGCGGTCTGATGATCGGGACCGACTCGCACACGCCCAACGCCGGCGGCCTCGGAATGCTGGCCGTGGGCGTCGGTGGAGCCGACGCAGTCGACGCGATGGTCGGATTCCCGTGGGAAGTGAAGAACCCGCACGTTGTGGGCGTACGACTCACGGGTGAGCTGAGCGGCTGGACCGCGCCTAAGGACGTGATCCTAAAGCTACTCGGGATTTTGACGACCAGTGGCGGGACGAACCGGATTATCGAATACTTCGGTCCGGGAACTCGATCACTCTCCTGCACCGGCAAGGCGACGATAACCAACATGGGCGCGGAGCTTGGCGCTACAAGCTCCGTATTTCCTTTCGACGGACGAATGGCAACCTATCTGCGGGCCACCGGTCGCGGTGAACTGGCGGACTTGGCCGGCCAGGCCCTCGACCTGCTCACCGTGGACGAGGAGGTCAATGAGACCCCAACACGGTTCTATCAAGAGGTCATAGAAATCGATCTCAGCGAGCTTGAGCCGCACGTCGTCGGTCCGCACCGGCCAGATCTGGCACGGCCGGTATCCGAGATGGCGGCGGAGGTCGAAGCTCATGGCTATCCGAACGAGCTCTCCGCGGCGCTCATCGGAAGCTGCACCAACTCGTCATACGAAGACGTTTCACGTGCCGCCGATGTCGCCGCTCAGGCCGCGGCGCGCGGCGCGCGGGCTGTTACTCCGCTGCTCGTCACGCCCGGCTCCGAAACGGTGCGTGCGACCATAGAGCGCGATGGTCAACTCGGTGTCCTCGAATCGATTGGAGCGACGGTCCTCGCGAACGCTTGCGGACCCTGCATCGGGCAGTGGCGCAGGCGGGAAGCCGGCCCGGACGGGAGTCGGCCCGTGAAGGTCAATTCGATAATCTCGTCCTTCAACCGCAACTTCCCCCGCCGCAACGACGGGAACGCGAGCACGCATTCGTTTCTTGTAAGCCCGGAGATCGCCGTCGCTTACGGGTTGGCCGGGCGACTTTCGTTCAACCCGCTAGTCGACCGTATCGAATCCGCTGGCTCCGACGGGTTCCGGCTCGATCCTCCCGCTCCCGCGCCTGAAGTCCCGGCCGACGGCTTTACCGGTAAAGGCTACGGATACGAACCTCCCAGTGGCGACGCGTCGTCGGTCGAAATCAAGGTCGATCCGGAGAGCAAGCGGCTGGAGATCCTCCACCCGTTTCCCGAGCAATCCCCGGAGCATTTTCAAGACATGCCCGGGCTGCTGAAGGCCGCCGGACAGTGCACCACGGACGCCATATCCCCAGCGGGACCGTGGCTGCGGTTCCGCGGGCACCTGACCAATCTCAGCGATAACATGTTCACCGGCGCTAACAATTCGTTCTCGGCAACACCGGGGACAGGTTACAACCAGATTTCCGGAGCCGACGAAGAGCCGATTCCCGAGATAGCCAAGTCCTACCACAAGCACGGGCTGCGCTGGGTAGCCGTCGGTGATGAAAACTACGGCGAGGGCAGCAGCCGCGAGCACGCGGCCATGTCACCCAGACACCTGGGCGGCTCCGTGATCATCGTGCGGAGCTTCGCGCGAATCCACGAATCGAACCTCAAGAAACAGGGCCTGCTCCCGTTTACGTTCGTCAATCCCGACGACTACGACAAGATCGAAAAAACCGACCGAATCGACCTCGTCGACATCCACGAGCTGGCCCCGGGGGAACCCGTAACCGCGGTGCTTCGACACGCCAACGGCTCAACTCACGCCATCGAGCTGGCGCACACGCTGAACGAGCAGCAGATAGAGTGGATTTGGGCCGGATCCGCCCTGAACGTGTTAAGGCGGAGTGTCGCCTAAGGAGTCAATCTATTTGCGCGGGTTCTCCACCCGCACCGTAACCACGTCTTCCCCGTGGTATTTCTGATGGCGCACCGACGACGCGTAGTGACGCAGCAGGCGGAACGATATTTCCCGGTCGTCCCGTATGTCCGGCGTTTCGCCTAGATACGCCAGCCGGTCCTCCAGATTCTCCCCCTCATATCCCGATACAAACTCCAATTCGGCTCCACGGCCGTCGGGGCGGGCGGTCACGATGAGACGCCGCGCTCGCGTCCTTTCCACGTCCTCGTCTTCTTCAGATGACAAGCTCGCTAGTGTTTCCTCGCCGACCAGGACCACACGGTCCCTCGAAGCCTCGTTCCATCCAGCCTTCGACGCGAACTCGCGAAGGAATTCCACCAGCTTTGGCAGGGCTTCCGCATCCAGCGGGATGCTTAGGCGTCTGCGCCGGGGCCCCGTCAGCTCCAGGAACACCATCATGATGATCGCGACGATGGCCCCCGAAGTCATGCCGTTGCCGAGTAGAACGTTCAGAAACCCATCCCCCAGTTGCTCGGCGAAGATCCACTGATTCTGGAAGCCCACGCCGATCCAGAACGCCAACCCGGCAACTGCAGCCTTACGGTGATCGACCCCATCCTGGATGATGATCTTCATGCCCTGGACGAAGAGCAGTCCGAGAAGAACCATGATGTAGGCGGCGGCAACGGGGGCGGGGATTGCTATCAATATGGCCGTGACCTTCGGCAGGAAGGCCAGCACCAGGAAGATCACGCCGATAATCACGCCCACCCTCCGCGCGGCGATTCCAGTCACCTCGGGAAGGGCAACGCTGGTTGAATAGGTAGTGTTGGGAAGCGTGCCCAGAATCCCCGCCAGTAGATTTCCCACGCCGTCGGCATTGAGGGCGCCCTGCACTACGCGGAAATCGGTTGCCGGCGGCTTGCGTCGGGAAACCCGTTGAATTGCCACTCCGTCGCCAATCGTCTCGATAGCGCCGCCGAGAGTAACTGCCACGAACGCCGGCAACAGCGCCCAAAACGCCGGACCGGGAGTTAGAC
>JAPOVO010000172.1 GCA_026708165.1 Chloroflexota bacterium
AATCGAGCCACGCGGTAACCACCTATTGGCCTCCGCTAGTCTGCTCTTGCTTCGACTCGACCGATTCGGTCTCCTCGGCAGTTTCTTCGACGCTTTCCTCAGCCGTATCACCCGAGGTCTCTTCAGTGGTGTCCCCGCCGGCTTGCTCGGTGGACTCCTCTTCGTCGGCCCCCGCAGCGGCGTTCGCCTGTTGCCATTCCTCGTAAACGTCAGGCGCTTCCTCCTTGGCAACGTCCGGACTAACCATATATCGGTTCGGCCAAGGCAAGAAGCTGGAGGAGAATCTGGAATTCGAGACCTTCCCGGTGGCCGAGGTCACTCTGCGCTCCAAGACGGCAAACACGCCCTTGACGGCCCATTCCGTTTGCTCCGTGGTGCCTTCAGGCAGTTCCTCATCGATGACCCACTCGTCCGGCGGAGGATCCTCCCAATTGGAGAGATGGTGTCCGGATATCTCGACGGTGCGGCCGTGCCTGCGACCCCAGAACTCAAACTTCAGCGATTTCCGGCGGCGACTGAAAACCGTGCGAATCATGATGGGGCCTTCGGTGTCGTTAACAAATCGAAGGTCTAAAACAGGCTGCCAAATCGACGCGTCGAATCCGATGGGGAAATCGCCGTGCTCGTAATACCTGACCCGATACAGATGCTTATGCCGCTCCTTGATCGGCAGACCCGCGAGAAAGGCGGCCCGGAACATAGTCGTCGAGACCTGGCATATACCGCCGCCGATCGCGTCGACGGTGCTGTCGTCGATAATCACCAGCCCGTCGACGAAGCCTCGGTCGTACTCGATAGGCCCCAGATATCTATTGAACGAAAACTCCTCTCCCTGCCGAATCAGCGAACCGTCGAGGATTCGTGCGCCGACTTCGATGTTGTGAATGCGAAACGACGGAGACTGAAAGAAGAACGACTCGCCTGCGCCGATCAGGTTCTCGATTCCCAGGTCTTTGACCAAGGTCCCGGAAGCGGGGACTCCAACGATCGGAATATCGACTTTTCGATTCCCCGACTTCGCTCCCTCGACAATTCCGCTGGCAAGCGAACCGCGGTCGAGCCTGCGGCCGTCGATGGAGGGGACAAACTCGACGACTCGCTCCGATTCCGCATCGTATTCCCAGGACCCATCGCTGGGTTCGATTGCCAACCGATCGTCAATCTCGTCGAAGAGGGGTTCAAATTTGGAGCTGTCAAACGTCGGGACCACCTGGGTTCCCACTCGCTCAAGCTGCAAGGCGTCCTTTAACGTTTGCTGGTCGAGGAGCCAGCCATTGCCCTCGAAATCGAGCACAATCGGATCTTCGAGCATCTTCATAATGGTCTGAGTGAGATTCTCGACGTTAAGGGTCGACAGACCGGGCGCCGTCTCCTTGATCGGTATCGTTATCTGCTGCTGACCTGCTTCCGGCCCCGGCGGGTTGACGAGGTCGACCGCGGCTTGCCAGTCGAGCTCCAAACCCGCACTGCCTGCCCGAAGCCTTATTTCACCGTCCCGGACTTCCAACGACGCGTTGACGACCGGACGAAAGTATCTAGAAGCGATCCCGGCCAGATAGCGTCTCAGCTTGCCGCGTTGGAAAGTGAAGTCGATTGCGTGATCCCTTGACAGGGCGGACGCCGCCGCGTTTTCCCGCCCCCTACGGAAAATCCCGCCATGCCGTCCCCAAGCGTAGGCGTTGCGAATCGGCGTGAGATAGTCGACGCCTATCCCGATTTCGTCCGCCGAAGGCCTCCAATCTCGACCAGGGGTCCTAAAGACCACGGGTGACGCGATATATCTCTGCCAGCGGGAATCGAATAGATCGAGCGCCTGCTTCGGCGTGAGACCTGATATATCGACTCCGCCTACCTTCGATCCGGGCAGGAACTCGCCCTCGTAACGCATGGCGATACGCGTTGCCACCGCCGAGCCCAAGCCGACCGCAAAGCCCGCTCCTAAAACGGCCGCCCCGAGCAAGGCGCGGCGAGATACGTTTCTAGCTTTGGCCATGAGCGTGGATATCTACGCTTCTCATGCTCGGAACCTGTGCTGAGACACTGGATTGCGGCTGGGACGAAGCA
This sequence comes from Chloroflexota bacterium, assembly GCA_026708165.1. GTDB lineage: Bacteria > Chloroflexota > UBA11872 > UBA11872 > VXNJ01 > JAPOVO01. Next base: position 2,065 of record JAPOVO010000172.1, read on the forward strand.
CCGAGATTAACGACCGCGGCAATTGAAACACCGAAAAGCCAAATCTCACCTCGTGCAAAAAATAATATCATTGCGAACCGCCAATCGGCCCTGTCAACCCTGGACGAATCTATCCGAGGTCCAGTTGCCGGTCCGGTTTCCGCTTGCTAAGTGCCGCCCCTACTCGGCACCAAAAGAGCTCCACGTATCGACTCGCTCATTCTCAAGCTAGGGCCTCGTATGCCCATCGCCTATGACAACCCACTTATAGGCTGTCATCTCGCGGAGTCCCATCGGGCCTCGCGCGTGCAGTTTCTGAGTGCTTATGCCGATTTCCGCGCCGAGACCGAACTCACCGCCGTCCGTAAATTGGGTTGACGCATTGACGTAGACGGCTCCGGCGTCCACCTCGTTTACGAACCGCCGCGCCACGGAATGGTCCTCCGTCACTATCGCCTCCGAATGACCGGACCCGTGCGCCCGGATGTGCTGGATCGCGTCGTCTATTCCATCCACGACACTTACGGCGACCCGCTTGGACAGGAATTCCGTGTCGTAATCTTCGGGCGTGGCGGCTCTCGTAGGAGCAACCCCCGCTATCACCGTGGCGGCGTCCGGATCGACTCTCATCTCGACGCCAGCCCGGTCTAAGTCTCGGGCAATGCAGGGCAGAAACTCCGCCGCAATCTCCCTGTCGACCAGTAGCGAATCGAGGGCGTTGCAGATGGACGGTCTGCGTACCTTGGCGTTGAAGACTACCTTGGCGGCCTTATCGTGGTCGGCGCGCCGATGTACGTACGTGTGACAGACTCCGAATCCCGTCTCCAGGACCGGTACAGTCGAATTTTGGGTGACAAAGCTCACGAGCTCCGCCCCTCCTCTGGGGACGATCACGTCTATGAGGGCATTCAGCCGCAGCATTTGTCCGACAATGGCCCTGTCCATGTTTTCGAGTGATTGCACCCAACCGTCCGGCGCCCCGCCTTCTTTGGCAGCCTCCGAAATCACCGCGACGAGCGCCCTATTGCTGTTTAGCGCCTCGCTGCCGCCGCGCAAAACCAACGCATTCCCCGACTTCAAGCAAAGGGCCGCAACATCGACGGTAACGTTGGGACGCGCTTCGTAGATAATTCCTACAACTCCCAAGGGGACCCTGCGACGCGAAACTTCCAGACCGCTCTCCACGATTCGCGACTCGATCACCTCTCCAATCGGATCGGGGAGCTGAATAACTTGGGCAATCCCGTCCACTATCCCTTCGATGCGGTCGGGGGTAAGACGAAGCCGGTCCAGGATATGTTCGTCAGCACCGTTCCCCGCTGCTGTTGCGACATCTTTGGCATTTTCATCGAGAATTCGATCCGTGTTCGCGGTGATGGCCGACGCCATTGCGCGCAGGGCCGCGTTCTTCCCGGCTGTGGACAGGGTTACCAGAGACCTCGCGGCGTTACTAGCCATCGTGGCCTTTTCTAAGAGCTCGGTCGAAATACCGTCCATTGAACCGTCAACTCCCTGCGGGGCGGAATCGATAGACCATCACTCTCTGGAGCGACCATCTGTCGAAGACTTCAAAGCGAGATTGTTTCTGTGGATGACCTCGTCGCCGTATTCGTATCCAAGGATATTCCTTATCGCCGACGAGTCCCGCATCATCACTCGCGAAAGGTCCTCGATGCCGTAATTCGTCAGGCCGTGCGCAACCACCGAACCATCGGGGCCGACAACCGCCACGAGGTCACCCCGCTCATACGCGCCCTCGACTCCAATCACTCCCGCAGGCAGAAGACTCCTACCATGCCGCACCAGCGCGTTGACTGCACCCGCGTCGATACGAACCTGCCCTTTGAGCGCCAGATCTGTGAGCATCCAGCGTTTCCGGCTTTCGCGTCGGGAGCCGGTGGCCGAAAACCGCGTACCGATGTGCTCGCCATGAACGAACCTGAGAAGATTTCCGGGATCACGGCCGTCCACGATCGCCGCTGTGGCCCCGTGAGCGGTCACCATCCCCGCGGCGAGCAGCTTCGTCTTCATCCCACCAGTGCCCGCGGGAGACGCAGCCCCGCCGGCGTCGGCAATCATCTCATCGGTGATGCAGTCAGTGGACGGAACTACCCTCATGACCCCATTGCTATCCGGCCTCATATAGCCTTCGACGTTAGTCATCATCACGAGCAAGTCCGAATCGATCAGGTTCGCCACCAGCGCCGAAAGCGTGTCATTGTCGCCAAAGTGCAATTCTTCGGTCGCAACTACGTCGTTTTCATTGGTTACGGGCACGATGCCGCGATCCAACAACGCAAGAAATGTGTTACGAGCGTTCAAATAGCCTCGTCTGTCCTCCAGCGCGGCGCGCGACAGCAGCGTTTGCGCCACAGTCTTGTTCAGACTGCGGAAGGCCCCCTCGAAAACGCTCATAAGCGGGGACTGCCCGACCGCCGCGAGAACCTGACGGGTAACCGTCGAATCCGACGCCACGTCGCCTCCCAGAATGGCCCTTCCCATTGCGACCGCGCCCGAAATCACGAGCACAGGCTGGATGCCTGCCCGCATCAATTCGACCACGTTGCCGCTGAGGGCTCTTATGTATTCTTCGTCGACGCCTACGCCGGGCTTGGTCAGTAGTGAAGTGCCGCATTTGACAACGATTCGTTCGGGCAACTTATCCACTACCTAGCGCGAAGGCTGCCGGGGCTTTCGAGAACTCGAGCAGAGCACTTAGTCCAACCGGTGATTTAGACGTTTCACAGCCGTCTATAATTGCGACCTTGACGGTGAGAGGTCCCGAACCTGAAATCTCCGACTCGTCCGGACACATTCGGGTCCTCCTGTTGGACTCGAGTTTGGAGTAGCGCCGGATGCAACAGTATGCCACCAATCAAATACGCAATGTCGTGCTTTTGTCACAAAAGGGCGCAGGCAAGACTTCACTAGTCGAGGCCCTGGTTCACATGTCCGGCGCGACAAGCAGGCTGGGCAATATCGACGATGGAAATACGCTTGGCGATTTTCTACCCGATGAAATCCGGCGCAAAACGTCGCTGAACCTTTCGGTCGTTACGTGCGAGTGGAAGAAGACCAAGCTCAACTTCATAGACACCCCCGGCGATCCCGACTTCGTCGGCGAGATTGCCTCCGGAATCCGCATAGCCGACGCCGCGCTTCTGCTGGTCGACGCGACCAGCGGCATCGAAGTCGGAACCGAGCTTGGCTGGAAACACGCTCAGGCAATGGACCTTCCAGTATTCATAGTCATCAATCGCATGGACCGTGACAACACCGACTTCGACGCCGTAGTCGAATCGCTCACAGAGGCGTTCGGCGCCGTTATACCCATGCAGATTCCCTACGGCTCCGCACGGGACTTCAACGGGATCGTTGACCTCGCCGCCATGAAGGGGGTGTCGTTTGATGGCGGCAAGAACAGCCGCGAAGACATCCCCGCAGCGCTCGAAGATCCGGCCGACGACGCCCGGGAAATGCTGGTCGAGGCGGTCGCCGCCGTAGACGACGACCTGACCGAGAAATATCTCGAAGACGAAGAGATCACGTCCGCCGAACTGACGGCGGCTATGAAGACCGGTGTCGCGAGTCGCGAGCTATTCCCGGTGTTTTGCACGTCGGCAGTACGCAACCACGGCAGCGGGCCGTTGCTTGACGCGCTTGCTGCCCTGGCGCCGTCGCCCAAAGTGGTCAGCAACTCTTCGACCAACGGCGCCGCCGCGCTCGCCTTTAAGACAATCGTCGATCCGAACATGGGAAGGCTCACATTCCTGAGGGTCTATTCGGGCGAATTTACGTCGAACTTTCAGGTCCGAAATATAGGAAAGCGAACGGACGAGAGGCTTGGCCCGCTCTCATACCCGAGAGGGAAGGAGCATATCGACGCGACGACGGTTGTCGCCGGCGACATCTGCTCGGTTGCCAAGCTCGCCTCGACTCTTACCGGGGACACCCTTGCAGCGAGCCGCGACGCCGAAGCGTTGCCGGGAATCGAATTTCCCAACCCGGCAATCGCATTTGCCATTACGCCCAAGACGAAGTCCGACCTCGACAAGCTCGGGACCGCGCTGTCTCGGGTAACCGAGGAGGACCCGACCATCCGCGTCACGCGCGACGACGCCACCGGCGAGACGCTGATTTGGGGAATCGGCGATGGCCATCTCAACGTCGCGGTCGAGCGGCTGCAAAGCAAGTTTGGGGCCAAGGTGGACATTGCCGTTCCGCAAGTGCCTTACCTCGAGACCGTACGCCGTCAGACCACGGCCAACGGCCGTTTCAAAAGACAGACCGGCGGGCATGGTCAGTTCGGAGACGTCACGATCGTTCTGGAACCTCTCTCGCTAGACATAGGCGAGTTCGAATTCCTGAACGAGATCGTTGGAGGCGCCATTTCGAGAAACTACGTACCAGCCGTGGAGAAGGGGATCAAGGCCGCGATGTCAGAGGGAATCCTGGCGGGATACCCGGTTGTGGGATGCAAGGTCCGTCTGATCGACGGGAAGGAGCACCAAGTCGACTCGTCGGACCAGGCGTTTCAGCTCGCGGGGGCAATCGCGTTTCGCGAAGCCGCGAGAAAGGCTAGTGCCACGATCCTCGAGCCTATCTACGAGCTAAGAGTCTCCGTGCCAGATACCTTCACTGGCGCGATCATCAGCGACTTGAACTCAAAGAGAGCGCGCCTGAGCGGCACCGATCAGGCGGACGGATACACCGTGGTCATCGCGGAGTCGCCGCTGGCGGAAGTCCAGCGTTACGCCGTGGACCTGCGGCAAATAACACAGGGGCGGGGATCGTTCACGATCGATTTCATCCGTTACGAGGAAGTCCCAATGCACCTACAGGAGCAGGTCATAGCCTCACGGGCCAAGGCGTCCGACTAACGAGCGACCGCCCGGATCGATTTGTGGCGGCTCCGCCCGCCATGACTGATCAGGCGGTCGCGGGACTCGTAATTCCACTCGCCGCTAGTCGGGGCTACCTAACGGCCAGTCAGGCCGTGCAGGTCGCGCGTTGGAGAGCACTGGCGACGATTTCCTCCTCGCCTTCCCGGAGGGTGTTCGGCGACATACAGAACTCGCCACGGTATCCCCACAGATAGACCGGCGGGTCTCCGGCCATAAGCCGTTCCAGCAACTCTTCTTTGGACAATCCAAGCTCATTCTCGTCCACTGCAAACCGCACCGCGGGTATACCTCTGGCTTCCCAGAAGAAGACCTCTGCCGCCAGCCCGCGGACATTTTCCACGGCAGACGCTATCCGCTCGCTCATTGCCTGCCAGCGTCTGCGGTCGGCCTCGTGGTCTCTCGTGAAGTACCGTTCCACGGCCGTGAGCAACCCAACCATCTCCTCCTTGGCAACCTTCATCGACCGGCCAACGGAATGATTGGGGTTCGAATTCAACATAGCCGCCTGGATGAGTCCGGCCTTCCCACAAAGTATTCCAGTGCCCTGGGGGCCTTCCAGACCCTTGCCGCCGCTGAACGTGAGTAGGTCCGCGCCTGACGCGGGCACGTCGATCAGATTGCTCAAGGGGGGCAGTACTACGGACGCGTCGACGATGACGGGGACTCCACGTTCGTGAGCGATGGCGACCACCCGCTCGAGCGAGACGCCGCACCCCCAAACTCCTGAAAGCGGCAAGAGACTGTACAGAAAGGCCGCCGTACCGGGTCCGAGCGAGCCGGCAATCTCCGCCTCGGTCGCGCCTTCCGGCCCGCCGATCTCCACCAGCGTCCCTCCGGCTACCCGGAGGCTTTGGTTGTAATCGCTTCGGTGAAGAGCCTGTACGACAAACTCATCACGCATACCGGTCGTATCCGGAAGCTGCTGGATCTTCTTCTCGTCCGATCCAGTCATGCACGCCGCGGCGGCCAGGAGAAGCCCTCCCGCAGCGCCTGAACTCACCATCGCCGCCTCGGTCTCCAGCAGTCCGGCGATACGCTGAAGGATCTTCTCGTTCAGCTCCACGATGGAAACAAAGTGCCGGGACGCCTCGGCCATGGCTTCCAGCACCTCGGGGGCCATGATCGATCCGCCGATCCGAGTTACGTTTCCCTGCGCGTTCACGATCTTGGTGACTCCGAGCCGGTCGTATACGTCCATCAAGCCCTCCGCAATAGTCCAAAGCGACCGCTCGGCCCCGAATGCCCAAAAAGGGCCTGTTCAGTCAGCGTGCCAGTGCGTATCCAAAGCGATCTCACCGTGACAGTCTAAGGTCGAATGTCTAATATTTGCCTCCGAAAACACAATCGCGTCCGCGCCGCCAATTAGGGGTTGCGCGACGCCCCCAATCCATTGAAATTGCATTCAAGAGGTTAGGCCTAAAGCCGGCGAGACTGGCGCCTACAGGCTGTCACCCCGGCCGCTCGCGGAGTTGGAGGATGAAATGGCTGAAGCAGAGGGAGACCAGGTCCAGGTAAGCACTTTCGAGCCACCGGTTGATTTCGCGCGCGATGCTCACGTCGGCAGCTTCGAGCAATACGAGGAACTGCATCGCCGGAGTCTCGAAGAGCCGGAGTCGTTTTGGCGCGAGATAACGGACCAGTTCGTCTGGACGAAGCCCTGGACGAAGCTCCGCGAATGGAACTTGCCGTTCACCCGCTGGTTCGTAGACGGCGAGCTGAACATCACGGTCAACTGTCTCGACCGTCACGTAGAAAACGGCCTGGGCGACAAAATCGCCTTCCATTGGGAGGGCGAGCCGGGGGACACGCGCACAGTCAGCTTTCGGGAGCTGCTGGAGGACACTTGCCGCTTCGCGAACGGCCTGAAGAGTCTCGGACTTCAGAGCGGCGACCGGGTAGTCATCTACATGCCCATGATCCCCGAGCTGCCCGTGGCTATGCTCGCCTGCGCCCGACTTGGACTCGTTCACAGCGTGATATTCGGCGGCTTCAGCTCCGACGCTATTCGAGATCGCGTTCAGGACGCTTCGGCCCGAGCGATCATCACCGCCGACGGCGGCTGGCGAAGGGGCAAGGTTATCCCCCTGAAGGACAACGTCGACGGGGCGCTGACCGATGATGAGTGCCCGTCAGTCGAGCACGTAGTGGTCTATGAACGCTGCAAAAACGAAATCGAGATGGCCGACGGACGTGACATCTGGTGGAACGATCTGATCGAGGGGCAACCGGCGGATTGCGAGCCGGAATCGGTACCCGCCGAGCATCCGCTGTACATCCTCTATACCAGCGGCACGACGGGAAAACCCAAGGGAGTCGTCCACGCCCAAGGCGGCTACCTGATCCAGACGGCGCTGACGTCCAAGTGGATTTTCGATCTCAAGCCCGACGACATCTACTGGTGCACTGCGGACATCGGGTGGGTTACCGGACACAGCTATATCGTCTACGGCATTCTGGCCAACGCGACGACAGGCGTCATGTACGAGGGCGCTCCCGACTACCCGGCGCCGGACCGCTTCTGGGAGATAGTCGACAAGTACAACGTTACCGTCTTCTACACCGCGCCCACCGCCATTCGAGCATTCATCAAGTGGGGCGACGAGTGGCCCGAAAAGCACGACCTGTCCAGCCTGCGCCTCCTGGGCACGGTCGGCGAGCCGATCAATCCCGACGTGTGGCTCTGGTACCGACGCGTTATCGGAGGCGGCAGCTGTCCGATAGTCGACACATGGTGGCAGACTGAGACGGGCGGCATATTGATAACACCGATCCCTGGGGCCATTACGACTAAACCCGGGTCCGCGACGCTGCCCTTCCCGGGGGTCGACGCCGACGTGGTGGACGAGTCCGGCAACCCCGTAGCTCCCAATGAGCGAGGGCTTCTGGTCATCAAACGGCCGTGGCCGTCGATGATCCGAGGCATCTACAAGGACGGCTGGGGCCAGCCTGGGCACGAAGGCGAATTCGGGGACCGCGACCGGTTCTTCGACCAGTATTTCAAGCGCATTGAGGGCGTATATCTGGCCGGCGACGCAGCCCGCCGAGACAACGACGGCTACTTCTGGATCATCGGCCGGGTGGATGACGTTTTGAACGTCGCCGGACACCGAATCGGTACGGCCGAGGTCGAAAGCTGCCTGGTACAGCATCCGGCGGTGGCCGAGGCGGCAGTCATCGGCTTTCCGGACGAGATCACCGGAGAGGCTGTCGCGGCATTCGTTACGCTACGAGGCAGCTTCGAAGAGAGCAGCGAGCTTCAGGCCGAACTGGTCAATTTTGTGGGTGAGCGAATCGGGCGCTTCGTCAGGCCGAAGCTTCTGAGGTTCACGCCAGCTCTGCCTAAGACCCGCAGCGGCAAGATCATGCGGCGGCTACTTCGGGAAATTGCCACGAGCGGCAAGGTCGTAGGCGATACGACCACTCTCGAAGACATGGCCGCCGTGGCCGCTCTTCAGGGAATCGACGAAGAAGAATAGCGGTCGGTTAGGCGTCTCGATTGACTTGCCCGGTGCGAGGGGCCTTTCCAAAAGCCGTTAGGCCGCGGCGGTTGTGGCGGGTTGGAAGTCCAGCGCTGTCGATGTTTCTTGATGGGTGCTAAGAAGCCGACACGCTTTGTCGCGGCGCTCAGGCTCCGTTTGTCGAACGCACCTCTTCGATTTCCTCGTCCCAGTTTCGCGCGCCCCGGAGAGCCTCGAACGCGAGAAGCGCCTGAATCGCGAGTACCTTCTTTTCTTTCATCGTATCTTCCTGGGCCTGTGCGACCAGCCGCGCCCGCTCCGTGAGATCGGCCAGCGCGTCATTCGACCCGGAGTCAATGGGGCCTGCTACTAGGAGTTTCGCCGCTTCGTCGAAACACTCGCGTACATCCCGGGGATCAGGTCGCGCTATCTCCCCGATCTTCTTTGCTATCGATTCGAGGCTTGCGGCGAAGTCGGAGTATTTCTGAAGACGTCCATCCATGCGGCCAACCATATAGTCGACGTCGCGCTCCAACTCGCGAATGCGCGCCACTTCGCGTTCGGACAGCGCTTCCGCATCCTTGAGAATATCCACTACCTCGAAGCTACAACCGCAGACATCGCTGTAAGCCGTTTGACGCCCCCTCGCCGAAGGTTTGTCGGCTAGCTTCCATCTCGTCCCGTTCCACCGAATATCCGGCAGATCGATGTGACCGCCGTCCTCGTGCACGACGACGGGCGGCAGACCGTGTCCGCGCTCCCGCAAAGTCAGCCGCCCGGTCTCCAGCTCCTCGACGATCCTCTCGCGGTGTGGAGATGGAGGCATCCAACGGTTTTCCAACTCAACTGCCATATTTCAACCTCTTACAGACTTCGTGTGCTTGTCTCCAAATCACGTGACACTACCAGTGGACTGCCAGGCCGGTGCCTACCAATTGGTAACGGAACCGTCGTCCATGCGCAGTTCATGAGGCGTAGGCATATGGTATGGATAGTCCGCTACCGCTTCCTCGTTAACGTCGACTCCAAGCCCGGGTTCCTCGGGCAATAGCAAGTATCCATCTTCAAACCGAAGCTGTTGCGGAAACAGATCGGTCATATAGCCCGGCTTGCGATGCAGCTCCTGCACTCCGAAGAGCGGGCTGGCGACATCGAGATGGGCACAGGATGCGGTGGACACTGGACCGAGCGGGTTGTGCGGCGCGAGCTTTTGATAGTGCGCCTCCGCCCAGCCAGCGATCTTCTTCGCCTCGGTCAAACCGCCCACGATGCACAGGTCAACGCGGACGTAGTCAATAAGGTCTCGCTCGATCAGAGGCTTGAACTCCCATTTCGTTGCCAATTCCTCGCCCCCCGCGATGGGGACGTTGGTGTGCTGGCGCACGAAGGCGTAAGCATCCGGATTCTCCGAGCGCACCGGGTCCTCGGCGAAGAAGATATCGTAGGGCGCGGCGGCGTCGCACAATCTGACCGCGTCGATGGGATCGAGCCGGGTGTGGAAGTCGATGCAGATTTCGATATCGTTTCCAACCGCTTCCCGCACAGCCGCGAGCAGCTCGACCGTCTGTGGCACCGCCCGGCGCGGTTCGAGTATCCCGCCCGGCTCCTCGGCAACTCCGAACCGGACGAACTTGAACCCTTCGCGGACTTTGTTCTTTGCGTCAACGGCCATCTCCTCCGGGGTGGCGCCGGTGATGTGGGCGTAACAAACTACCTTGTCCCGGCACTTGCCGCCCAAGAGATCCCAAACGGGGCGGCCGAGCGCCTTTCCCTTTATGTCCCAAAGCGCCAAGTCGACGGCTGAGATGGCGGCCGTGAGAATTTGGCCTCCCTTGAAGAAGTTACCGCGAAACAGACGCTGCCAAATGTGGTCGATCCGCGACGGGTCCTCGCCGCGCAACTGCTGGTCGAAGTGTTGAATTGCGCCCGCGACAGCCAACTCCTTGCCGGTTATCCCCGCCTCTCCGAGGCCGTAAAGCCCCTCGTCCGTCTCGACCTTTACAAACAGGAAGTTTCGACCCGGTACTCCCGAATTGACCGGAATCGCTCTGATTTTTGTGATCTTCATTGTCGTCCTGCTCCGCGGTAAGGCGGCTTCGCGCCTTTAGAATGATGCAGCGAGGAAAAGTCGGAGGCGTTTACCATCTTGAATCCATTCGAGTCTATAACCGAGCTGGTGGAGCTTGGCGCTGCGGTAGTCGCCGCCGCCAGCTTGGGCCTGCTAATTGTAGTCGTCGCGGTGGCCGCAATCATTGCGTATCTCGCCGTTAAGGCGCACGCGTCGGGTTACCTTACGTTTTCGCTTCGAGCCGCGGTAACGTGGTATGCCCACCTGATTCAGGCTTTGGCTGTCGTAATGCTGGCGGTTGGAACCGCCTCGCTTTTGAACGTGGGCGTAGGCGCGGCGGCAGGACCCGGATACAGCTTCCCGGAAGGCGTCACCTCCGCCGACTTTCCATCAATCATCTACGAGGCGGTCGTGTTATTTGGAACAGGACTGATAGTCCTGCTCGTTCACCAGCGGTTCGAGCGCCTGGTCGACCCGAATCGAGCCGGGAGAGTAGCAAGGCTATTTCGGCTGGCGGCGCTCTCGGCAGCGTTCGGCATTGCCGTCATTCTGCTTCTCCTTTTCTCCGGCCTGAGCCTGGTCGAGTATCACGTTGAATCGGCCGGCGGCCCAGCCCCGGGGCGCATGCTATCGGGGCTGGCGGTGGCCATCTTCTTCTGGATACACGCGCTGCTGGGGCTGAAGAGGGAGATCGACTCGAACGGCGAATGACCCTTTTCGTGAGAGACAGGGCCAACAGGCTTATCTGTGCGCCCAGTATGACCTCGACTGAGGCTATACCCGTAGCCTTGCCAGACGCTTTCTTGCTCTAACCCCAAGGTTCGAATTGGGGCTCAATTCAACGATTTTACGGAAGTCGGCGGTAGCGCTGGCCCCATCGCCAAGACGCACGAACGCGGTGGCCCGGTTGTAATAGGCTTGGGGGCGGTTGGGCGCAATCTCGATCGCGGCGGTGTAGTCCTCGATTGCATCCGTCAATTGATGATTGGCGAGATAAGCGTTGCCCCTGTTGTTCAACGCGTTGACGTGCCCGGGATCGATCGAGATTGCCCGGCTGTAGTCTCTTATCGCTGAATGCAGATGGCCAAGCTTCCGGTTGGCAACGCCGCGATTGTAAAAAGCGTCGCTGCGCGTGGGGTTCCGTTCAACAGCTTGGGTGAAGTCCTTGATCGCCGCCGCCAGGTCGCCGCGTCTCCCGTGAATCTTGCCGCGCCGCTCGTATGGCCCCGGATCGTCTGGATCGAGCTTGATGAGCGAATCGTAGTCGTGAATTGCGAGGGAAGGCTGCTCAAGCACCTCATAGCAGCGGGCCCTGCTATAGAAGCCGGCCTTTCGCTCGGGACTCAGCTCGATTACGGCGCGGTAGTCAGCAACCGCCTTCCGCATCTCGCGCCTGTCCTCGTATAGCCTGCCTCGCTGGAAGAATGCGTCCGCGTCGCCGGGGTCGACCTTGATGACGGCGGTAAAGTCCGCCAGGGCTTTTTCGGAGTTTCCCTGACCGATGTGCGCCAAGGCGCGCGCACTCAGCGCCACGGTGTTTTCCGGCTCCAAGCGCAATGCGGCGTCAAACTGGCTTATGGCCTCGCCCCACCGCCCCTTACCGGCGTAATTCAATCCCTCTTCGATTGACTCTTTCGCACTCACGATTGCTAGGTCTCAGCCTCCAACGCACCGACAATCCGCGAATTGCACCACTCCTAGTCGGACTGGCTGAGGTTGATATTAGCGCAGACAAGCTGCAACAAAGCTCGGAATGAAAGTCACAGATGCGGTCTTGGAGTCTAATCTTGTTAGAGGGACGACCGTTGTCCCACCGAACGACTTCCTGGTCTCCATCGCAATTCAACCGACACAGAAAGGACTGCCATCAAAGAATGGGTCTTTTGAGCCTAGCGAACGATCCACGACTACTGATATCTGCGGTGATCGGCTTCATCGTCGCGATCTCCGTACACGAAGCATGTCACGCCTTGGCAGCCACGTGGCTCGGCGATCCCACGCCGAAGAGCCAGGGACGGCTTACGCTCAACCCGCTGCGCCACCTTGACTTCATGGGAACTCTACTGCTCGTCGTCGCCGGATTTGGCTGGGGGAAACCGGTTATCGTGAATCCATACAACCTCCGCTACGGAGTACGCAGAGGGACGGCGATCGTCTCCGTGGCAGGACCGGCATCGAACCTCATGCTGGCGGCCCTGCTGGGGACCGTATTTGCTCAGATTTCGAGCGGATCTTCAGGAATCTTGTCCAATAGCGAGCTCCTCGGTTTCGTTCTCATCTACACGATTACCATTAACATCGTGCTGGCGGTGTTCAATCTGATTCCAGTTACGCCGCTCGACGGTTTCGGAGTGCTCTACTGCGTGGTTCCACGCGAGACCGCACAAGCCCTCGAGCCGCTTCGCCGGTACGGCCCGCTGATACTGTTTGGCGTGATTATCCTCGGCCCTATCTTCGGCATTAGACTGTTCGAGGGTCTGCTGCTTCCGCCGGTGGAGTACCTGAGAAATCTATTCATCGGACTTTAGATACAGGTTGGGGCAGTTCCTGCGCGCCTTGTTCCCAACCGCGCCAGCGGAGCTACCATCGAGGGCCCAGATATTGCTCAACGAGCGCGAGCTGCAACTCTTCAATCGAATGATGCCGTTCGACCGGGGCCACTCTATCGAGGTCTTTAGGCGAGTTGCGGAAATGTCACCGAACAACCGAGTGGTCCAGACGGCCGCATTGTTGCACGACGTGGGCAAGGGCAAGCCGCGGCTGAGCCATAGGGTTGGATTGGCGCTGGGGTAGAGCTTCGGTTTTCATCGGTCCCGT
>JAPOVO010000118.1 GCA_026708165.1 Chloroflexota bacterium
TGCGGGAAAGTCGCCGGCCCCAGCGTGGAACCGGGGCTGGGGAACGCGCGGGAGGCGGCGGATGCCACCGGTCTGCCGGTGATGGTCCACCCCAATGACGCTCAGGGCTTCTCCCTGGACGACGTGCTCGCCTATCTGAAGGCTGGCGACATCGTTACGCACTGCTTTCACGGCATGGCCGGCGGCATACTCACGAGGGACGGGCGCGTGCGCGACAGCGTCAGGCGGGCCGTCGACAACGGCGTACTGCTCGACGTGGGACACGGTCAGGGCAGCTTCGACTTCGACGTTGCCGAACGCGCCATGGCCGAGGGCGTCGTCCCTCACACCATCAGCAGCGACCTGCACGTCTACAACCTGCACGGCCCAGTATTCGACCTTGCCACGACCGTCAGCAAGTTCCTGCTGCTCGGTCTCGATCTGCCCGACGCCCTGCGCCGCTGCACGGCCTCCCCGGCCGAGGTCATGGGGATGAAAGGCGAGATCGGTACTCTCGCGCCCGGAGCCGCGGGCGACTTGACAATCCTACGCATCGAGGAGGCGCCGTACGCGTTCGTGGATTCATACGGGAAGGAGCGCCGCGGCGACATGAGGCTGGTCCCGGCCAGGGTAATCAAGACCGGCAGAGAGATCCCGGCGGTCGTCAGAGGTTAGTCTGGGTTCAGTTCAGCGTGTAATCGATGACCGTCGGCCTGCGCCGCCGGTACGCCGCCCGTATCGCCCGGCACAGGTCGGAAGGACTAGCTACGCGCACGGCTGAAACGCCGAAAGCTCTTCCAAGCCTGACGAAGTCGGGTGTCTCCAGACTGCACTCGATAGTGCGGCCATAGGTCCGCCGGAAAGCGACCTCCAGCTCCATGTAACCGCCGTCGTTGAGGACGACGATCGGCAATGGAAGTTCAAGCGCCAGGGCGGTGGACAGCTCCTGGCTGGTGAACATGAAGCCGCCGTCGCCTACCAGGGCGACCACTTTCCTCTCCGGCATGGCGACCTTAGCGCCGATGGCCGCGGGCACCGAAAATCCGAGCGTTCCGAAGTAGACGGGAGAAAAGAACGTGCGTGGCTGGTAGACCGGGAAATGCCTCGGCCCCTGATAGCAGACGGTCGTCATGTCATTGAACAGAAGCCCATCCCGCGGCAGCGCCTCGCGGACCGCTGCGAGGATCCCGACGGCGGGTTCTTCACCGGAGGCATGGGTGGAGCGTCGAATGGCCTCGATTTCGCGTATGCGGTTTCGATGCAGCTCCAGCGGTCTGGTCGGCATATTCCGGGCCATCTCCTCCAGGGTTGGCCTGGCGTGCGCATGAATGCCCTTGACCGCCGGATAATGCCGACCAATGATCCGCGAGTCGATGTCGATCTGAATGATGTTGCGTGGAAGAGGCAGACGCCAGTTGTCGGTGTTCCTGGCGCTCAGACGCGACCCGACAACCAGCATCGCGTCGGCGGATGAGACCAGTCTGTCGAACGACTGGTCGCCGCGCCACCGGCAACCCACCGACAAAGGATGATCCTCAGGAATCGCCCCTTTGCCGTTGACGGTGGTAAACACAGGCGCGGACAGCTTTTCGGCCACCTCGATCAGCGGCTTCGAAGCGTCGGCGGCAACCACGCCGCCCCCCGCCAGGATTACTGGATTCACCGAGGCGACGAGAAGCTTAATAGCCTGTCGAAGGACCTCGGCGACGGGTTCCAGCGGTTCCGGCGTGACCATCCGTGGAATCCTGACCTCGGTCCGTTTGTCCACGAGGTCAAGTGGGATTTCTATCGACGCCGGCCCCGGGCGGCCAGCCCGCATGTGATGCAGCGCGTCGGCGACCGCACCCGGAATATCGGAGACCCGCCTCACCCTCCGGTGCCATCCCACAATCGAACCGACCAGACCCGACTGGTCGCGCAATTCGTGCAGGTAGCCGACGTCCCGCCCAACCATCGAGGATTCGAGCGTGGTGCATACGTGTAGAACCGGCGAAGACTCCGCCTGCGCTTCGCCGAGCGGAGTGGCGATATTCGTCACGCCCGGCCCTGTGATGGTAAGCGCGCAGGCTATTCGTCCCGACGCTCGCGCATAGCCGTCGGCCATGAATCCCGCGCCCTGCTCGTGCCTGCACATAACGTGCCGGATGTTGGGACGATCTAGAAGCGCGTCGTAGATTCCAGCCGTGTGGACTCCTGGGATGCCGAATATCGTGTCAACGCCCCCGGCCTCAATAGACGCGAGAACGGCCTGCCCACCTGTCATCACGGGCATCGCACGGTTCCTTCGAGAGCGAGTCCTCTTTTCGAGTTTATAAGAACGCCCAACCCGCCAGGCCGCCGACGGCGGCACTGGAGACCACCACGAGCGAACCCGCGATCCAGCCGCGCGCTCCATCCCGCCACAGTCTGAACGGGAGCGGCGTCGACGCCAGCAGCAAGGCGGCTGCGGCGGCGTTCGCTCCGCCCTTCAGCAATAGCAAGGACGCCAGCGGCAGCTCCATGCCAGTTCCGCGCCTGGTCAGCGTTCCGACAATCGCCCCCAGCAGGGCGCCTACCCAGACCGTGCGGCCGAACAGGTCGAATCCAATCTGGTAGGGAACGAAGACCGCGATCACGCCCGCCACCGCGCACGCGCCGAAAAACCACAACCCAACCTCATCAAACCGCTCCGTCATCGCCTTCCAGAGGCGTTTGGCCTGATCCTTCAAACCGGCCTCCGGAAGTTGCGGCCCGGCGGCGCCCAGCCATCGCTCGATGACAACTGATCTCTCGCTTCCAGTTGCGATCGTCGCTCCGGCCGCCAGCGCGGCGGCGACGAACCCCGCCCGAACCAGCGCGAGCCACAGCCCGAATCCGAGCGTCCCAAAGATCGAGGGCGCCGCGAAGGCCAGCCCCGCTCCAACGAGCAGGGATCTGTGATTTCGCGGTCCGCCAGCCTCCCGACCGCGCAGCATTTCCGTCATCCCCGCGCCCGCGATCAGGGCCAGGATTATCCACGGCGCGAGTGTAACGAGGAAATCGCGAAACTTGATGAATACCGCGAGCGCGTCGGCCGGCACTATGGCTTGCTGACTATCTGGGCCGCTGCCCGAGCAAGCGCTCTATGCGCGATTCCATCTGCGTGCGATTCAGGACTCCAGGTCGAATCTCGTCGACCCGCCCCTCGGAATCGATGAATACGTGGGTCGGCAGCATACGCACGCCATAAGGACCGCTGACTGTGCGGTTTGGATCCAGTAGCGAACCGAACGTATACGGTTCGAGAAACACGCGAACGGTCTCGAGGTCTTCCCCTACGTTTATGGCCAGATAGTTCCAGTCCCGGTCCGCCAGGTTGCGGACTATGGCCTCCGTATCCGGCGCTTCCGCCCGGCATGGTCCGCACCAGGTCGCCCAGAATGTGATCCACGTGGGACCGGTCCCCCCAACTTTCGAGAGGCGAACCGCGGTACCGTCCAGGTTGGTCAACTCAAAGTCGGGCGCGGCATGTCCCACGCGCAGCGCCGGGCCGTCGGCAGTGAGTGGCCCGGCGACCTCCTGCGACGAGACGAAGCCCAGGCCTGGATCCACCTGAAGCCCCATCGCGGACAGCGCCAGCGCAACGGCCGTCACCGTCACAGCCACCAGGGACGCGAGAGGGGTGGCGCGTAGAGTCGCGAGCATGACCCCCATTTTCCGTGAAGCGGTGACGTTAAAAAGAGCTTACCAACCAAAATTCCGTCCCGGGAGCGTGCCGCCAGCCCGGTGAGCCGCACTAAAATCGGACGAGATGCCGCTACGCAGATCCCTCAGGGGTAGGTACCGCCGAAAAAACGGCAAGGCCGGGAGACTGCTCGCCCTTGCCGCTCTCCCATTGATGGCGGTGCTGATCGTAGCCACGTCCGTCGCGCTCGCCCTCATCGCCGGATCCGCTATCGCGTTTGCAGCCGCGGCCGCGTTGTTCGACGATCTGCCGTCGATCGAGAGCGTTTCGGGCGTCCAGAGCCGGTTTTTCGAGAACTCCACCGTATACGCACGCGACGGGACCCTTATAGGCGAGCTGATCGACGAAGGGAGACGCACCGTCATAACCCACGACGACATCCCCCAGGTAGTGAAAGACGCCACCATCGCGGCTGAGGACGCAACCTTTTACGACAACCCCGGCGTCGATCTGCGCGCCGTGCTCAGAGCGGCTTGGCTCAACCTTCAGGCCGGAACGATCGTTTCCGGATTCAGCACCATCACCCAGCAGGTCGTCAAGAACACGCTTCTCAGTCCCGAAGAGACTCTGGAGCGGAAGCTACGCGAGGTGGCCCTTGCCTATCAGCTATCCCAGCGGTTTTCGAAGGACGAAATCCTCGCGATATACCTCAATCAGAACTTCTACGGAAACAGGGCCTATGGCATAGCGGCCGCGGCGCTGACCTATTTCGACAAAGACCTCCACGAATTGACGCTCGCCGAGGCGGCAATGCTGGTCGGCATACCCCGTGCGCCATCGACGGAGAACCCGCTCGTCAACGAGGACGCCGCCATTCGCAATCAGCGCAATGTGCTCGACCTCATGGTCAAGAACCGCTTCGTCACCCGCCTGCAGGCCGACGAGGCCGCCGCCCAGAAGCTGGTCTATTCGCCGCCTCAGGCGAACATCGGGCCTTCGCCGCACTTTTTCAACTACATCGTCGACTACCTGCAGGAGCAGTACGGCCCCGAAATCAGCCGCGAGGGCTGGTCTATCACGACCACGCTCGACCCTGCACTTCAGGCAAAGGCCGAGACCGCGGCCCGGGAGCATGTGGCCACGCTCGCCGACCGGGACGTTGGAAACGGCGCAGTCGTAGTGCTTGATCCTGCAAGCGGTGAGATTCTCGCGATGGTAGGGAGCGTCGACTTCACCAGCGAGGAGATCGACGGACAGGTCAACATGGCGCTGGCTCCAAGGCAGCCTGGTTCGGCGTTCAAGCCCTTCACGTACGTTACGGCGCTCGGCAAGGGCTACAACGCAGCAACGATGCTGATGGCCATAAAGACCGTCATACCGATACCCGACCAGGAGCCTTACGAGCCGGAAAACTACGACGAGAAGTTCCACGGACCCGTTCGCATGCGGGTAGCGCTGGGAAGCTCTTACAACATCCCCGCCGTCAAGGCCCAGCTGTTCGCGGGAGTCCCGGACGTTCTGGAAACGGCCCGGCGAATGGGTCTGACAATTTCGGGCGGGACCGAGCGCTTCGGTCCTTCGCTCGCGTTGGGAGCCGCGGAGGTCCCGCTACTCGATCTCGCCGCCGCCTACGGGGTGTTCGCCAACGGGGGACTTTACGTCCGCCCCAATCCCATCCTCCACATCGAGGACAGCCAGGGCAACGTCATCGAATCCCGAAAACCGCCAGAGGGGGTCAGCGTGCTCAGTCCGCAACTCGCCTACCTGATGACCAACGTTCTTTCAGACTCTGAGGCTCGGATACCGGGCTTCGGCGAGCGCAATATTTTGACACTGGAAAACCGTCCCGGAGCCGTCAAGACGGGCACCACAAACGACTTCAGGGACGCCCTCACCGTCGGTTTCACTCCCCAGCTTGTAACCGCCGTGTGGGTCGGAAACGCCGACAATTCGGAGATGGACAAGGTGCCGGGATCTAGGGGCGCCGGCCCGATATGGAACCGGGTTATGACGGAGATCCACGAGGGTCTGCCGGTCGAAGAGTTCGTGCGTCCCGAGGGGCTTATCGAACTCGAAGTGGACGCCGTCTCCGGCCTGTTGCCAAGCCGCTACACCCCGGAAAAGATCGAAGAGCTGTTCATCCCTGGTACTGAGCCTGCCCAGATGGACTTCATCCACCAGCCCATCCGGACCCACACCCTCACCGGCAAGAGGGCCGGACCGTCCATACCCCCCGACGAGGTGGAACTGAAAATCTATCCAGTGCTGCCGCCCGAGGCCGAAGCATGGCAACGGGAACAAGATGAAGATTCACCTTTCCACTTGCCGTCGAGCGAGTTGGCGACGGCGCTCGACTCGCCCACCGAACTCGGCGACGTCGCGATTGCCATACCGTCACACAGGCAGAACATTCGCAGCATCCTCGAAATTCATGGAAACGCCCGCGGCCCAGGTTTCCTCGACTACACACTCGAATATGGCTTGGGAACCGCTCCCGGCGGCTGGGTCAGAATCGGCGATGTCGTTACCGAACAGAAATCGCGCGACCAGCTCGCCGCCGTGGACACCGCACAGCTACCCGACGGCATCTACACTCTAAGGCTCAGCGTTCGGCGGGAAGGCAACGTCACCGAAAGCGCGTATCGCCAGCTCGTGGTGGATAATGAGTCGCCCCAGATCGCCGTCAAGGATCTCGAACCTGGCGACACCCTGCCGCGTGGTCACATCGCGTTCAGAGTCGAGGCGGCGGACAACGTCGCCGTGCTCTCCGTGACGTACTTCATCGACGGGGAATTCATCGCCGAATCGCTAACGCCGCCGTACGGGATAACCTGGAACGCGGTCCCCGGCGAGCACACCCTAAAGGTCATGGCCAGGGATGGAGCCGGCAATTTCACCGAGATCGAGCCGGTGCCATTTCATATCCCATAGCCTTGTCTGTCGCGGGGTCTTCGGCCGCTCGATCTCGCGTGATTTCGTCGTCTTCGGCATAGACCTGGAGATTGGAAATGATCGTCGACTCACACGTTCACGTCTTCTCGGCAAACTCGGTCAAATATCCGCTCTCGCCCTCGGCCCCCTACGACCCGGACCCCGCCCCGCTGGAGCAGTTGATCATCACCATGGGCATGAGCGGCGTGGACGTTGCCGTAGTCGTCCAGCCGCAACCCTACGAGTGGGACAACTCCTACCTCTCAGACTCTCTGGCGGAACAACCTGAACGGCTCATTGGAATAGGGCTGGTAGATCCGAGGTCGCCCGATGCCGCCGACAATCTCCGAGCTCTTGCAAAACCGGGCCGAATCCAGGGATTCCGACTCAATTTGGACAGCGACGACGAGGGTCTTTGGCTGACGGACGGGACGGTGGACCCGCTGTGGAAATTGGCCGCGGACGAAGGTCTGGTCGTGTGTCTGCAAATCGAGCCGCAACACGCCCGAAACGTTCAAACATTGGCCTCCCGCTTCAAAGCCACGCGCTTTGTGGTCGACCATCTGGGAAAGCCCGATGTCACGGAAGGCGCGTCGTATCCGAGCTTTCGCCCGATTCTCGACCTGGCCGGGCTGGAGGGCGCGCATATAAAACTGTCGGGCCTCTTTTATGCGTCCCGAGAGGATTTCCCATACGAGGACACGATCCCGATCGTTGAATTGGTCTGGGAAGCCTTCGGCGCCCGGCGCATGTTGTGGGGGACCGATTTCCCCAACATATTCAAGGCGTGCGGCTACCAGGCCGCCCTCGATCACGTCAAACAAGACTTGCCGTTTTGTCTGAAGACGACAAGGCATGGATACTTGGTAAGACGGCCGCGTCGCTTTGGGACCTGCCCGACGGCACGGCGCCTGATCTTGAACCCGATTTGGAATAGAAGATGGTAAGAAGCCTGTTCGGCTCAAGACGAGCGAGACGCAAGAAGGCCGACGAGATGTATGGCGACAGGCTTCCGGCCGGCCAGCACACCGTCACCAACTGGCCCGTTCTAACTTACGGCTACACCCCCGATATCGCTCCGGAGGACTGGGAGTTTTCGATCACCGGGCTGGTTGAGCGGGAGTTCACCATGGACTTCCGGACCTTTCTGGCCGCCGGATCGGTGGTGATTCACGCCGACTTCCACTGCGTGACAACCTTCAGCGTCATGGACAACGACTGGGGCGGGATTCCTGTCCAGGCCATTCTCGAAAAGGCCAAGCCCCTGCCTGAGGCCGTCGCGGTTATGGTTCATTGCTACGGCGGATACACCACCAACCTTCTCCTGGACGACCTGGATCGCCCCGAAAATCTTTTCGCGCTAAGGCGCAACGGTGAACCGCTCGCGCGCGAGCATGGCGGTCCCATGCGGCTTATAGTCCCCCATCTATACGCGTGGAAGAGCGCCAAGTGGGTCAACGGCCTTCAGTTCCTGCCGAGAGACAGACCGGGCTTTTGGGAGGTCAACGGGTATCACATGCGCGGAGACCCGTTCGAGGAAGAGCGCTTCAGTTAGCCGGACTGCGTTTGTGACGAAATCGCCTGCTCTCCGCTTTGTCATGGCATATCAGTGGGATAACATTTGCGCAGAACGCTGAGACGCTGAGTTAGGAGCGGAGTGGGCGAGCTGGCGCGCTATCGACTTTTCTTAAGTTTTCTTGCCGTCCCAGTTGTAGTGATCGTTCTTATCGTCGTCTTGCTGGTCAATGCCTTCGGCGGCGACGACAACGAGACTCCGCCGACCGAACAGCAAACGGCGGTTGCGCAGGTTGAGCCTACTCTGGCGATATCGGTGGTGACCATCGCTCCGGCCCAAACTTCTCCGGCGGCGGACGCTAGCGCCACGGTCACGCCGACTGCGACGCCTCTGGCCATCGCTGCCGCTACGAACACACCCGTACCGCCGCCCGTCGAACCTACGCCAACAACCGGGGCGGCCGCTACCCCTGCTAGTGCGCCTAGGGGGACGTCGCAAGAGTACGAGGTTCAGCCCAACGACACGCTCTCCGAAATCGCCGACAGCTTCGGACTTACCAGCGCGGAGCTTGCCGAAGCCAACGAGATCGAAAATCCCGACGAGATCCAGGTTGGCGACATTCTCATCATCCCCGCAACAGCGTCGGGTGATGATAGAACTCCGGCCGCTACCCCGACGCCGACGCCGATACCGACTTCCGCCACGGTCGATCCCGAAGAGGGTCTGAATGTTCGGGAAGAGCCGACAACCGACAGCGACGTACTCGAAGTCCTCTTAGGCGGTGCCGAGATTCTGTTGACGGGCACGAGGCAGACCATCGACGACATCGAGTGGGTCGAGTTGGTCGACGGCGGCTGGGTGCAGAGTCAGTATCTGACGATAGAGGGCGAATAGCCTCAAAACACGTCGGCGCGCCAGAAGGCGAATTCGCGCTCCCGGAATAGCGTTTTGAGCACTCCCGCCCCCTTGCCCGGCGCGCCGCGCGGCACGGCTCCTTCCATGACGAGAGCCCAAAGCTCAGCCTCCGAAACGTCTATGAGCGGCGTGCCCGCCTCGCCAACATAAACCGTGCGGTCGCGGTAACCAAGCTCGGCCGTCTGCCGTCCGACCCGGATGCCGACCGACTCAGAACCGCCGGACGAAGACTGCCAGAGCGCCGCGGTGAATTCCGGCCAAAGTCCTTCCAGTAAAGACTTCAAGTCGACGAGTTTCACCTTCAATCTCGTGTCGCTCTTCACGCGCGCCGTGATTCCTATCGCTTCCAAGAGGGCAACCGCCCGGTGTGCGACCGGCGCCTGGCCCGCGAGATGTCGAAAGCCCCTCGACTTGGCATCTTGAACCATCGCCGCGAGCAGCGCCTTCTCGCCGTCCTCATCCTGGGCGGCAAGATCGCTTATCGAATAGAAGTCCACGGCTCCGCCGCCGTGCTCGGCAACGGGATATCTGGCTCGGGCATACCCGACAATTCGCCCATTACGCTCCAGCACGAACGATGATTCAGGATTCTCCCGCATCCATTTCATGTTTCCCGACCACCACCCAAGCGACCGCACGAGCGGGCCTGAACACTCGGAGCCGTAGCCGCCGTGGACCGCCGCGACCCAGGCAAGATCATCCACAGGGTCCATCCGGCGAACGCCCGGCGGTGCGGATCCCACTTCGCCGGACTCGTCCAAACGAGCGACGTAGGTATCTACGGGCAGCGTCTCCCACCCGAATTCGCCATACGGCCCACCGTCTGCGGCGAAGACCATCGCAAGGTGATACCCGCCGCGCATGACGTGACGGAGTGCCGCCTCAATGAGTGCCCTTACATGGCCCTTGCCGTGCTCGGCCGGGTCGACTGCCAGACACGACAGACCGGCCACTCGCAGGATCGCGCGTCCGACTCGCATCTCGCGAGGCAGTACTTGCACGTGACCGACGACCCTCCCGTCAATCACCGCCACCAGCGAATCGCTGCGCTCTACAAGCGGATCGAGCTCTCTTGCCTTGCGGTAGTAGGACAGGCTTTCGCCCAAGACCCGTCCCAGCAACTCCAGGGACTGCTCGAAGAGATCGTCATCCTCGGTATTCCGAATCGTCCGGGCCGTCATCTCCGAAGCCCGAAAGGTTCACAGCAACGCCGCCAGACCAAGTCCAGTACTCGTATGACAGACGTCACTGGCTGTCGCGATCCTCGCGCAGCAGCGACACGCTATCCTCCAGCGGACCGGGCGTCATGGCCCGAACGCGATTGGCTTCAGCGATCAGTTCTGGACGCCCCGCACGCGCCATAGTAATTTTCGACTTCCGCTCAAGCGAGTGGCCTCTTTGTCTAATCCTGCGCTTCCGATCCATAGCAACTCCCGCATCCAGATCGCGCGCAATCCGTGCGAATGCTCATTGCTCGCTAACGGGCCAGCGTCTCTACAGCCACTTGTCCACGAAATCGAACGCCAAACGCCCGCTGAACTCGTGTCCCGCGTCGAACTCGTCTCTGGCCAACCGGTCCGACGCCCCGGCCACCGCGTAGACTCGTTCCAGCACGGCATGGGCCTCTCGCGAGGTCTCGATTGGAAAGCCATCGTCGCGGATTCCCGCCTCGATCAGTAGTGGCCGCGGCGCGATCGCGCCGACGATATCGGGAACGTCGGCATATCGATAGACGCCCGGAAGGAATTGCGAGCCGCAAAAATTTCCCATCTCAATGGCGTATTTGGCAAACGTGGTCAGGTATCCGCTGATTACCGCCACCTTGATTCGCGGATCGATTGCGGCCAGGTACATGGTCCTGGTTCCGCCGAAGGACAGGCCCAGGCAGCCCACCCGGTCGGCGTTCACGGCGGGATGGGCCGAAAGCACCTCAACGGCCTTAAGGTCGTCCCAGGTATTCCGCGACATCAGGCTGACGCCGTAGAGCATCGTCTTGAGGAAGCTGACGTTGCAGCCGTCCCGACGCCCGAATATTCCGGTCGTCTCGCCCGGCGCCGGATGGCCGAAGCCTTCACTTCGCTCGCCGAACCCGCGGGCGTCGGGCGCCAGCACCACGTAGCCTCGTTTGCCGAACCGCAAGGCGTAGTCGTTGTGAACGTCGGAGGCCTCCCCGCTCACGCCGTCCTTGCCTACCCCGTGACCATGCACCGCCAAGAGACCCGGCAAACTCTTGCGCTCGCCCGCGTCCTCCGGAACGAAGAGGAACGCTGGAACGTCCACTCCCGCTTCGGTGGAATAGACCACCTTGTGCCGGGTCGTTCCTTCAAGCTCAACGGTATCCAGGGTTCTCACATTGAGCGGCACTGGCTCCGGCCAGGGTTGCATAAGCTCGTACAGCTTGGCCCGAAGCCGCGACCTCCACAGCATCCACTCGTGCTGGGTTTCAGCCCTAAACGCGAGCGACCTCGAAGTCTGACGCTCGAGCTCGTCGATAAAGTCGTCGATGGAAAACTGTAGGTTCGCGCTCATCAGGCCCACTCACTCTTTATGTACTGCAATGCCCGCTTCGGCTCGGTTGAATAATCCTCAAATCGGCCGCCGTTGTCCTCGATGCTGATTCGATTCGTGTAGCCGGTGGCCCGCAAGGCATCGAGAAATTCGACGTAAATCCCATCCCACGGGCACGGCGTCATCCCCGCCAACTGCGGCACGGGTACGTGGACGTGCCGCAAATCGGCTCCAGCCTCGGAGAGGCTTTCAAATCCGTCATCCTCATAAGTCATGTGGAAAAGGTCCGCAAGCACCTTGATTCGCGGATGATCGACACGGCGCGCCATCTCCAGCGCTTCCGGGACGGTGTTTATGTTGTCGCAAGCGGTCTTGTAAAGCGGCTCGATCGCCAGGGTCATGCCGACACGGTCGAGTTTCTCAGCGACCAAGTGTAGAAACCCGGCAATCTGGTCGGCTGCGCGGTCTCGGTCGAATCCGTCGGGAGTCGACCGCGCCCCACCGCTGCCAAACACGATGATTTCGGCGCCCACCTCGGACATGCGCCCCAGCGCCGTATCCAGGTACGCGTCCAGCCTTTCCCGGTCGACCCCGTCGCCAACGACCGGCAGCATCCCCGGGATAAACACGTTGAAGGCCTCTACCGGCAGACCAGAGTCGGCGATCCGCTGCCGTACTTCCGCGAACTCGGACTCGGCGCCTTCTGGGTCCAGGGCGGCTACCTGTAACTCGGCGTAGTCGAACCCGGCCTCTCGGGTTGCCTCCAACCCTTCCACCGTAGTGCAGCATCCAAATCGCATCGAATCGACTCCTCAACGGACGAACTGCCGGCGCTACTTTCGCGCCCGATCATTCTGTCCGATTCGACATTCCTTGTCAGGCTGGTCGCGCAACGAACTGGAGACTCTGCTGATAACGGGGGATAATCACCCTCGCAACTGCCCCAATCACGCCATCGACCAAGCCCGACGGAGCACAGGATTTAACATGCCTTCGGCCGAAGACGAGTTGCTACAGGTCTACTTCCCATCGGGCCTGCCCACTGGCCATGCTTCGACGCGGTCGCGGATTCACGAGATCGGGCTCTGGCATCTCACTCTGCAATTCTGGATCGTGCGACGCTCCCGAGACGGATCACACCGACTGCTCTTCCAGGAGAGACACCTCTCCCAGCAGGCCTGGCCGGGCAAGCTGGACACGACGTCCGCCGGCCACGTGCTCCAGGGCGAGACCGATCTGTTCCGGGAGCTCGAAGAGGAGCTTGGAGTGCGCCCCAGCGCGAACGACGTGAGCTTCGTAGGAGTGCGTCGCTGGGATGACGCCGCGGATCCGAATATGATCGACCGTGAGCTTCACCAGACGTATATCTGGATCAACGATCTTCCCCTGGACGCCTATCGACTTCAGCCCGACGAGGTCACCGCGCTGGTTGAGCTGACGCTATCGGACGCCGAAGCGTTGGTCACCGACAAAAGCCACGCCGTTCCCGGAGTTCGGTATGAGATGTCCGAGGCGCAGCGAAGTGTGACCGTCAGGAAGGACATGCTTGTTCCGGTTGTCGACGGCTACTATCTCAAGGTGATCGACGCGGCCCGGCGTCGAATTGCCGGCGAGTCAGAAACAGAGATTATCCATGGCTGGCTGCCCAACCCGATTCTGTAGGCGGCAAACCCGCCGCGCGTTTGGATAGACAGCTGAGTGACTTCACGCATTGATTTCGAGAGGCTCGTCGACCAGGCACTCGACTCGATTCCCGATTGGCTGCTCGAACGCCTCGAAAACGTCGCAATCGTCGTCGAAGACGCCCCGGACCCCGACGACCTCGCCGAGATGGACATTCCGCCTGGATCGGAGCTTTACGGCCTGTACATTGGAATTCCTCTGACCCAGCGAAACAGCGCTTACAGCATGGTTCTTCCCGACAGGATAGTCATCTACCGCAACGCGCTTCGGCGGAATTTTCGCGACATTGACGAGCTTCGCGAGCAGGTCCGCCAAACGGTTCTTCACGAAGTCGGACACGCCCTTGGGATGGACCATGAGAAACTTGCCGAGCTTGGACTGATCTAGCCGGCTAGTCGCCCGCGCCGTTTGTCATGCGCGGCGCAGCGATACCTCGAAATCGGCGCTTCCTTCGAACGGTCCCAGGTCCCAAATGTCACGGTCGCCGTCCACGTCAACGGTGAGCCGCCCCACGCTGCCGTGCTCCGCAGGCTCCAGTTCGACGCCTTCGACCGGGCATCTGCCCCGCCACGGGCAGAAAACCGCGATGAACAAGCCTCGACTCGCGCGTATCCGCCGCACGATCGCCGTCCTCGACTCGGACGCCGGATTGGATGGCCCCTCCGCCGAATACAATTCGCCCTCTCTACTCAACGGAAATACGGTCATACCGGCGTCGCCCCTGATTCTCCACTGCAGCGCGCTTGCATCACGAATTCGCGTCCAGCCGGAGAACTCCGGATTCGGTGCAACGCCTTCGGCATGGCCTGTCGCTACCAAATGCCCAGTGGCGTGAAACGAACCTTCATTGTGGTAAATCCAGTCGAACCGCCGGGGCACGGGCGCCGAGACCGAAAACAGGTCGATGAAGTAGGGTTGCCGAAGTAGCACCGCCCGCCTGAACCGGACCCCGGCGTGGCGTCGCATCGCCCACCCCACCGCGGCGTCCACTAGTTCAAATTCCCGTGTGGTCTCGAATCTCAAAAGCGACCCCCAGCCTGCCGGCTGGAGATTGCCGTCGACCATCACGGTGTTATGACTCGCGGTATGGGCATACCAGCGATCGCTCAGCCCGACGCCGAACCCGGGCGTTCCGAGATCCGGTGAAAGGGCGGCGTCTTCCCCGTAAACCGACAGGCCGAGCTTGTCGTAGTGGCCATGCACCCCGCCGTGCCTCCCGTACTTCAAGAGCAGCTGGAAGGAGCCGTCTCGAAGCAGCGCAAGCCCGGAATTTTCGAATACTGCGCTCCGTCGCCTGCCGACAAGATCACCCGCGGGGAGCGTTCGCTGTCCTTCCAGCAAGACCCAAATCGAGTCTCTGGGCCGAAACCTGTAGGCCCGCTGGAGCACAGCCGCGAATTCCCCGCGCCGGTACCAGGACCAGCCGCTCTCATAGAAGCCGGGCGGCTCGGGTATGGCGGGACCCCCACGGCCCGGAAGGTCACGGGGACCCCC